>NZ_JBTVBB010000047.1:0-42293 GCF_058356305.1 Candidatus Culexmicrobium sp. | reverse complement strand
GTTTGAAATTATAAAGATAGGTATATTTGGCTGAGAAGCCTGGGGTATACCTGCTAGGTTTCTAATTATTTCAGCGGCAATTGATACTGGATTTATTTGTGAAATTTTCAATACAATGTTGTATGCCATGTTTATTTGAGTGAGACGTTTTAAAGCTTCTTCTGGATAAAATATTGTGCTGAAAAAGAAGATTAAGTAGTAAGATAGACTTCTAATAGTTACATAAAGGTCAATTCGCTCAACAAGTGCAGATAATGCGATACCATAACTTGACATTGAAAGTGAAGTGTAGGCTACAGTAGCTATAATTAAAATTAAATTTAAGGGGGATGGCAAACCGATAATGATGAAGGTTAAAATTAGAAATGGTGTTGCATAGATGATGCCTCTAACCATTCCTGCAAGTATTTTTCCTACAGCTATTTCCCAGTCTTTATAGGGAAGAGTGAGGAGATAGTGATGATATCTTCTCCTAATTTCATGGGCTGCTTCTCTACCGATGGAGAATGCCGAAATAAACAGGGCCATCATAGTTACACCTGGAGCTGTAAATTTTAGGTATTCTGGTATAATCTCTTTTCTAATTATATTACTAAATATAAGTGACATAATTAGAAGGTCGCTTAGATTTGTAACAATTATCCCTGTCACCCACCATTTATATTTCCAGAATCTATTCAGATCTCTTTCAATCAGTATTTTTATGCTCAACGCCAAACTCCACCTTCAATGACCCTCTCTATGATTATAGATGCAATCGACGACATTCCAACTGCTAATCCAATTAATAATATTACTGTCATTTCAGGTGTAAAAGAGTAAACTTCTCCTATTAACAGGAATCTTAGAAGTTCGGCAATATGACTTAATGGATTAATGGTTGCTAAAATCTTATAGTAGTCAGGCATTACTGAAAGGGGATAATAGGCTACACTTAACCTTACAAGTAATGTGCTAATTGCTCCGAAGAGTATATCTGAAATGTCACCTGATTTTACTGTCATTGTTATGGTTACTATTAATCCACTAATCCCTAGGGAAAAAAGTAGTGCTGAAATTAAGGCTAATACTATACTCGCTATAGAGCTTACACCTATAATTGCTAGAATTGTAATTAGCATAGGTGTAGTGTAAATTAGTGAAGATATTCCACTACCAATAATTTTTCCTAGTATAAATTCTCTTCTAGGTATTGGAAGTGATAAATAATAGTCAAATAATCCATATTCAGCTTCAGAAATTATATCATATCCTGTATAAATTGACATTATGAATAAAATTGATGAATAGACCCCTACAAGATAGAATCTGTAAAAATCTTTTAGCGTCACCATTTTAGAGATTGCAAGTCCGAATATTAAGACTTGAATTACAAACCAAGTATATCTCATTGTTATTAAGAATTTGTATCGCCTAATCTTCCTTAAATCTCTCTCGATTATTAGAAGCATTCCACGCATCTACATCCCTCTAACTTCCTCCTTCCATTAATCTTGTTCCAGTGAAGTAGAAGAATACGTCATCTAGAGTTGGTTCCTTCATTCTAACCTGTCTAGTAGAATATCCATTTTCACTTAGTTTTTCAATAATTCTTGGAATTGCAGCTTCTCCTCTATCAAGATAAAGTGTTAATTTGTTTTCCATAAATCTAGCTGATGAAGCCTTAATTGTGGATGTAATTTTATCGATAATGCTTTTGACTAATGGTTTATCTACAATTATTTCAACTACGTCTCCTCCAGGAATCTTATCCTTTAACTCACTGGGAGCTCCTACTGTTACTAGTTTGCCCTTATGTATTATTGCAACTCTATCGCATAATACTTCTGCTTCATTCATGTTATTTGTGGCTATTACTAGAGTTGAACCCTCATCTCTTAACTCCCTTATAGCTTTCCAAATTTCATGTCTACCTATAATATCTATTTGTGCTGTGGGTTCATCAAAAATTGCTATTTTCGGTTTTTGAATTAATAATTTGGCTACTTCAACTCTCTTTTTAAATCCACCGCTTAATTGCATGAATAACTTATCCTTATGCTCCCATAATCTAAGTCTATCCATGACTTCCTTTACCCTCTCCTTTAGCTCCTGTCCATTTAATCTACATGCCTTACCATGCCAAGTTAATATTTCCATTACTTTATCTACATGTAGTGCCTTAGGCTCTTGGAATGAAACTCCGATAATTTCTCTAACCTTGTCAGGCTCTCTAGTTACGTCATATCCGAATACATGTATAGTTCCACTGGTAGGCTTTAGAACTGTTGCAATAGTTAAAATAGTTGTTGTTTTCCCTGCACCATTTGGCCCTAAAAGTCCAAAGATTTCTCCATCTTTTATCGTTAGACTCAGTGAGTCTACAGCTTTAATTTTACCATAATATTTTGTCAATTCTCTTATTTCAATGGCATTACTCACTAGTATTCCTCCATGTTTAAATAATTTAATTTTATTAATATAAATGAGTGAAAGTTAAATAAATTTTATCTTTTCATGCTACTATGTTTCATATTAAGTCCTCCACTTGGTACTTTAGTATTAATGGTTTACCCTTAACGTAGTCACTCGCACTTTTATCAGCTAATTCTTCTGCTGCCTTTTGAGCTTCCTCTAAAACTTTTTCTTCATCTACTATCACACATTTTCCTTCTTCAACTAAAATTTCACCATCAACCATTACCATTTCAACTTCACTTCCATTGGCACTATATACTAGGTTAAATACAATGTTTCTAATTGGTTTAAGTAATACTGGTGTTAAATTCGGCTTTTTCATATTTATTACGATTAAATCTGCCCTTTTACCTTCTTCAAGGGATCCGACAATGTCATCTAATCCTAAACACTTAGCTCCTTCAATGGTTGCAATTCTCAATATTTTCCATGCTGGAAGTACTGTTGGATCTCTATGTTTAACCTTGTTAAGTATGGCCGCCATCTTCATTTCTCTAAACATGTTTAGACAATTATTTCCATTGGCTTGATCTGTACCTAAAACTGCAGCTTTACCTCCAGCCCTCAAATATTCATATAATGGTGAAACCATACCATCAATTAAGGCTATTGATGTTGGACAACTAGCCATTCTAACTCCTCTTTTTGCTATTATTCTAATTTCTTCCTCACTAGCGCCGTGACAGTGAGCTCCGATTAGTCTAGGCGTTAAAAAGCCTATATTATCTAGAAAGCGGATAGTAGTTGTATTATATCTTAACTTTATCTGAATACTTTCTCTCCCACCTTGCGCTAGATGAATATGCATTAAAAGGTCTTTTTCTTCAGCTAATTCTTTAACTTCAAGTAATGTTTCTTTTGTCAACATGTCTGCAGCAACAGGACCTAAACAACCTCTTATACGATCATTTAGGGCTCCATGCCATTTATCAATTATTCCTAGAGCTTCACTAATCATTCGTCTCCCCTTACTTCTATCTAGTAAATATGGTTGATAGGGATCCTGGCCTGTCAATCCTACAACTTCACTTATTGGACTACAAATAAATGCTCTAACACCAAATTTCAAGTAAACTTTACTTATCAAATCATCTAAATAGGGTCCATATTCAGCAAATAATGTTGTTCCACTCTTCATTCCTTCTAATACACCGAGTGCTGAAGATTTAACTGCAAGTTCACTTGTTAAATGTCTAGAGAATGGTGAAGCAGTTTTAATCATCCACTCAATTTCAGGAACATCTTGACATTCTCCTCTCGCAATTGTACCAGTAGTATGCACATGTCCGTTTATTAAGCCAGGCATAACCACCATTCCGGAGGCGTCAAATCGCTCTTCACTACTGCCAATCTTTTTTGAAACTTCTCTAGACTTACCGACTGCCACAATTTCTCCATCTTCAATTGCTACTGCACCATTTTCAATAAATCCAACTCCATTTCCCTTCATTGTCAAGATAAATCCATTTCTAATAAGGAAATCCACCATAAGACATCAATAATACTTTATGGGGAAATTATTTTAAGTCTTTGACAATCATGAGACAATCACTTTTAAATTGATAATTTACCCTTTATGTTTATGGTGGTTTATTTGAAGATTGTTGCCTTCAAATTGAAGGGGTCAAGAAAGATTATTAGTGGACTTATGATAGATGAAGACATAATCCTAGATTTGAATGCTGCTTACCAATCTCTTCTTAAGTCGATGGGATTTAACGATTTAGAAGCAAGGATTAAAGCTGGAAGAGAGCTTCCAAAAAAAGTAGGCAAGCTTATTTCTAGAGGTGTTAAAATTAAACCATTAATTGAATTGCTAATTTCAAATTATAAGTCTTTACCTAATTTGAATGAACTAACTTTCAATGTTGAATCAGTTGAGTTGAAGGCTCCTATTCCAAGACCAGGCAAAATTGTTTGTGTAGGTCTAAATTATATTGATCATATCGAAGAGGCTGGAAGGAATGTTCCAACTGAACCTATAGTATTTAGTAAAGCTCCCACCTCAATAACTGGACCTTATGATCCCATAATTTTACCAAAAATTTCTAGGCAAGTAGACTATGAGGCGGAATTAGCAGTTGTTATTGGAGCTAAATGTAAAAATATTGAGAACAAAGATGAAGCTGAAAAATATATTCTAGGGTATATGGCTGCTAATGATGTTACTGCTAGAGATATTGAATTTAAGGAGCCAATACGATTTTTCAGTAGTAAATCTCTAGATACTTTTTGTCCAATTGGTCCTGGAATTATGTTAGCTGAACATGTTGATCCAAGTAATTTAACTATAATGTCTAAATTAAATGGGGAAGTTATGCAAAAATCGAATACTAAGAATATGGTCTTCAATGTCAAGGAACTAGTCTATTTATTATCTCAAGATATGACATTGGAGCCTGGAGATATAATCCTTACTGGTACACCTGGAGGTGTTGGTTTTGCAAGGGATCCCCCAATATTTCTAAAACCAAATGACATAATTGAAGTTTACATTGAAAAGATCGGGTTGATAAGAAATCAAGTGATCAAACTTAACTAATTTCAATATCATTCAATAAAAATAAGGGGAGTTTTAGGATTTCTTTTTCATTTGATCTAAAATTATTGCTATCACCAGCATTATTGTAGCTATAACCACTACCACCCATGCAGGATCTGTGAAGTAGAGGAATCGTGCTCTTCCAATGAATAATGCAATTCTTGTCATTATAGTTACTCCGAAGGATGAACCGAAGGCGGCCATAAGGAAATATCTTCCCAATTTAGATACATGTGTCAATGGTCCTCTTGGCTCCATTGTGGCATAGAAGTAGTATAATGCTGAAATTACACCTATAGCTCGAATTAAGCCATCTATTGGTGTTAGTAAACTTAAAGTTACATTTACAATTGTGTCTGCTATTCTTCCTATTAATTGTGTTTTTAATGCTCTTGCAATGAAAACACCAATTCCTGCTCCAAGTACAATTGCAGTGGGATATCTATAGATCCAGAAGTATTTTCTTGAAAAGAAGAAGACATACATTAATCCTATAAGTATAGTTAGATACCAATAATATTCTCCCTTTTCTATATAAGGTTTTAAGAGTCTCCAAGCTGCATCAATACTGATTAATGCTGAATATGCTGCCGCTGCTCCCACAAAGGCGTTCTCAGCAATTCTGAAGAATATGTTTTCTCTATACAGATAGCTGTAGAGTCCAAGTGTCATAGCTGCTGCAGCTAATACAACTATGGTTTCTGAAGTAACCATTTTAGACCCCCCTAACCTTTTTTCTAGTGGCGAAGTATCCAATATTCCCTATTATTATCATGATTATTATGGCTAAATGTGCCATTGACTGTGCATCCATTCCTGCTACTGCAGGTCCAGGTTTACCTACTAATAGTTCATATTCTGCAGATCCTCTTAACCCAGTTAAGAAGCCAATTATTTCTTTTGGATAATATGGATATAATCTGCTAACTAGTACTGCACCTACGCCGCCGGCGGCAGGACAGCCATAGGGGTCTGTAACTTGTCTCACTACCCAGTCAACACTAGAGTTTCCATAATAAATTACTAAGCTCCAATCTTTTGCTGTCCCAGTTGGAAGATCTTTGAAGAATTCCATAGCTCTCAAATCATTTCCATATGCATCTCTAGTTGTATAGAAAATGTCTGCAGCTAATGCTGCTAATCCTAATTCATATTGAGGTATGAACCCCAGGTTTACAACTAATTTACCATAGTCTGGATGATCCTTAGTTGCTCCAAGAATATCCATCATGGCTTGCTCTATAAATGGTACAGCTTCTGTTCGAGACGCGAAGAATAATACTCTTAATCTTTTTTCCATACAATGTTTAAATATTGCTACCATTCCTGGTTGACATTCTGCTGCTGCAGCTGGACTTTGATCTGCAATCATTACAATTAAGCTTCCTGGAGGTAGATTATCTATATAATCGTATAACCTCATGGTTTCTTCACTTGTTTTCCCTAGGGGCAGTCCTAATGGTCTTAAGAGTGGTAGACTTACTACTATCCATATTAAAAGATAGACATATCTAACGTCGATTTCTTGTAATTTTTCGTATATTGTTTTTGGTGCTTCAGTCTGCACGGCCCATCCACCCCCTTTCATATCCAAGAATGACTCGGATGTATAATGCTATTGATGCAAGGATAGCTGACATAATTATCACTGTTACACCTGCTCTATTTGGAACATTTAGTATCCAGTTTGATAAAATTGGGAATCCACCCCACATAGCTTCTCCAATTGGTGCTTTCGCAAGCATGACTATAATTCCAGCTGTAAGTAGCACTGTAGCTTCAAGTGTTCTAGCTCTAAAGGCTCTATAGGCCGCAGATGCTATGAAGAATGCCAGAATTGCATAAATTGTAGAGTCTCCAGGTGAAACTATACCATGAAATACTCCTTGAATAAATGGTTCTGCTGTTGGACTTACTCCTTCAAATGCAAATCTATACAAGCCCCATATTAGTGGAACCCATAGAGAGATCAATAGAACAGAACTCTCAATAATTGATATTCTTCTTTGAATTCTCCTTACATGAATTCTAGTGAGCATTGTAACTGATAGTATTAATGCATGGACTCCAATTATTGATGCAGCACTTCTAACTGAGCGCGCATAAGCATTTAATGTAGGTTCTTTAATTAGTGTATCTCCAGCCATGAAAAACGCTAGAAATGCTAATATTAAAATGGGGATGTATCTTCTGGCTAATGCAGACATACATATCCCCTCACATTTTAAGCCAGAGATATAGATCTTTTATTCCAATTGCATAAAGTAGTGATCCTATTACCATGAGTAATATCGCTATCAATCTTATAATGTCTTGTCCAAATATTGTGCCGACTTGCTCTGGAATTTGTGATATATACGCTCCTGCAACAATTAATTCTTCACTTATTAATGTATAGTCGCATGTTGTTACGAAGAATGGAATTTGATATGAATTTGTTGTACCTGCAATTTGAATTGCTCCTGCTCTATAACCTGCTTCAGCAAATATTAGTGATTCAGCAGCAAAGTATCCCAATAGAAGATTTGCAGCAACTTTCTCCCTTAAAACTATCCCCATAACTCCAGTTGCAAATGAAAACTGTCTACCAGACAACCAGAGGATATCCTCGGGTCTAAACTTTTCAGGTTTCCCAGCTGCTATGTAGGCTTCTTTAATTAAATCCATTGCTACTGGTTGAATTTGTGGATTTCTGAAGGTGAATATAAGTCTTACATCATATTCTGCACATTTTTTAGCAACATATCTCAATATACTCAGTCCAGCTATCACCTGAACATTTGAAATACCTCCCAATCCTACAGTATAATGTACTGGTCGTCCAAGTTCTGTTGCTCTACCTATTGCCTCATCAATAGCATCTATCCCGGCTAATCTGCGGATTTTTGGTTTTATTTTTCCTTGCTTCGTTAAGTATATTGAGATACCTATTATTAGAATACTTGCAATAAATAGTATGAATGGCATGGTATATCCTTTCTTAATTGTCATTTGCCAGAAAAGTAGGTATGTTGTCATCTTCACACCCAAAATTAAATTTATTACTTGACCTCAGTATTTTTTACATCACTTTATTATATATCTTTTCCTTTGTCTAATTTTCTTTTTACACACTTTTAGAAAAGCTTAATAACATAAGATAGACAACTAATATTTAACATTGATATATGTAGGGTGAAATCATGCCACAGCTCCCCTGTCTAACGTGTAAACATGCTGAAGTGAGTTCCACTGAATTAAGCCCACATAACAAGTTTATTCGATGTCCCTACAAAAATGAAGGTAGATGGCGATTCTACAGATTGACTAAGGAGTACCCGGACTTCGAGTGTAATCATTACGAAGCAAAGACTTAACAGCGAGAGAATCTTTCTCCATATTTTTATTTACTAAAGTTGACTTTAATTTATTATGATGAAATCAATGAAAAGTAAATTGTTACAAAAGATTTCATCTCTAGCAATTAGTAGTGGTGCTCCTCTAGTGGGCTTTATTAACCTTAAATTCCTTGAAAAACACAGCGTCTATTACTCTGAACTTTTATCTAATTTCATTTCTGCTATTTCATTAGCAGTTGTATTGCCACTTAAAGCAATAGAAATGATTAACCTGGAATCACCCGGCCCCTTATATGCACATGCATATAAAACTGCAAATAACCTTTTAGACCATATTGCCTTTAAAATATCAAGCTTCTTGATTAGTAAGGGATATAAAGCTCAGCCAATACCCGCTTCATTAATAATTGATTATGAAAATCTTAGAGGTCATTTTCCTCATAAAACCTTTGCATTAGCAGCTGGTTTAGGATGGATTGGAAGAAATCTTCTATTAGTAAATCCCACTTATGGACCTAGGATACGATTAACAACTATACTCACGAATGCAGAGCTTCAACAGACTGGAGAACCTTTAGAAAATAGGTGTGGAAACTGCAGGGCATGTATTGATGCATGTCCATCAAATGCTTTAAAGTACTGTGAATTCAAGTTTTACCCAAGAGATAGAGATAGTGTTTTGGACGTTTATGCATGTAGTCAAAGACTATCCAAATTTAGGGAAGACCCATTGATCGATGCTTCTATTTGTGGTATGTGTATTAAATCATGTCCAGTAGGCCGTTGAAATATTTGTCAAACTTTATTCATTTCCTCATAAATGCTGATAATTCTATTCACGCTATAATAGTTATAAAACTTCTATCAAAAACTACTTCTTCGTCAACATAATCTACTTTGTACATGATTAAATCGAGTTCATCTCACTAAGTGCAAGTGTAATCATAAGAATCTTTGATTTTAAATAGAAGTAGCTCTCATGTCCATAGACTTGAAGGCCACCCAAGCGATTTACAACACTATCATATAATGAAAAGTAAAACTATACTAGATGTGGATTTAATTATAGCTTCAATGACAATGTCCTAAAATTGCGAACCTATAGTTAGACTTAATTGTAATCCAATTATATTTGAAATGACACTATCCATTATGAGTTGAAATATTGAAATTGAAATTATTTTGACATTTTAGAATGATTAGTCTTCAAAATCATGTTATCAATCAAATAAAATTACTAATTTGAAAAAGGTTTAGCCGAAATTGTATTAAGAATTAGTTTACAGACTATTATTTGTGATCTAATATGGTTCTCGTTCTTGATAGGGAAGTTTTGAAGTCCATTTTATCTATGAAGGATACTATTAATGCTGTTGAAGAGGCATTCAGAATGTATGGTTTGGGTAGGGTGAAGATGCCATTGAGACCAACAATTAGAATCGAGGAGTATAATGGAATTATACTTTATATGCCAGCATATATAGCGGGTATGGATGCACTTGCAGTTAAAGTTGTATCTGTGTATCCTGATAATCCAGTTAAATATGGTAAGCCAACAGTTTTGGGAACAGTTTTGTTAAATGATCCTAAAACTGGAGATTTACTTGCGATTATGGAGGGTGGCTTTATAACTGCGATGAGAACTGGAGCTGTAAGTGGCGTTGCAACAAAGTATCTTGCAAGAGAGGATTCCAGAGTTGTCGGAATTTTTGGAGCTGGAGTTCAAGCTAGGACGCAGTTGATGGCTGTATGTGAAGTTAGACCAGTAGAAGAAGTAAGAGTTTATGATGTTAATAGACATATAGCTGAAAAATTTGCTCATGAAATGTCTAAAGAACTTGATGTAGATATCAAGGTTGTAGATGAAGCAATAGATGCGGTGAAAGGATGTGATATTATAGTTACTGCTACTACATCTAAGATCCCAGTCTTCAGAGGTGAATGGCTTGAGGCTGGAACACATATTAATGGTATAGGTTCACATACACCTGATGCCAGAGAACTTGACTCAACAACAATTAAGAGGTCTAGAGTTGTTGTTGATTCTTATGAAGCGTGTCTCAAGGAGGCTGGGGACATAATAATACCCATTAAGGAGGGGTCAATTACTAAGGAGCACATATATGCTGAACTAGGTGAAATAGTTACTGGTAAGAAGCCTGGTAGAATAAGTGATGATGAAATAACTTTGTTTAAATCAGTTGGACTTGCAATTCAAGATGCATCCACAGCATTAAAAGCTTTTCAACTAGCTCTAGAAAGAAATGTTGGGAAAACAATAACATTGTAGCTTCATTAAGTTCGGAGAATGAAGGAACGATCTATTGCTTAAATGGTTTTCCAATAATGGTAAAATAGCCCTTTTTCAATGCAGGCTAGAAGTTACAGATAGAGTTGAAATCGTAATTGAACTTAGCGTGGCTGAGTAAGCGCGTTAATTGCAATAGCGGTTAGCACAATTAATTCGAATATCTTGTATGCTTCAACAATGTTTTTGGCAGTATACTTAACAGTTGTTCCTGAAATTCTCTCGACGTGGGGTATTATTTCTGCTGCATCTGCAAATCCACTTTTCATAAAGGTTATTTTCATTTCAACTGGTTCTTTAATTTTTAATGGCTTAGCTACTCCGCTTTTTAACTTTGACACAGCATTTTTTACAGCATTTCTCAATTCTCTTTCTATTTTAAGAAGACTTGAACTTCTTGCTGCATACCTACTGGCAGAACGTTTTAAGACTACCTTTTCCGCCCATGGAGTGTACTTGCTGACATCACTTTCAAGAAGTTTTTCTTCCCCTGCAACTAATATTGCTGGTATATTAAAGTGACCTGCAACCCATGTATTTAATAAAAATTCACTTGCCTCAATTCCATTAACTTCAACCTTATAAATTGTAGCTCCACTATATGTGTGATCAAATGTTGATCTAATTGTACCTGCCTTAGCATGATATCCTAGAAAAAGTATTGTATCACACTCATCCACCCAAGAAACCATGCTTAGGGGTCTTGGAAAACCTCTTATGATTTCAACGTAATCTGGTAGGTCATCAATAAGTATATTTACCATTGGACCATGACTATCTGCAATTAGAACTTCATCAAATCCATTTTCCCTTAATGCCTCAGCAGTTATTCTTGTAATTTTTGTTGCAATTTTTCTTGCTTCCTCATATAATGGTTGTTTTAGGGATAGGTGACTGACACTAACAATATACGGCATACCCTCTAAATCGACTGATATAAATGCCTTCATGAGCTCACCTCAAATATACAATGCCTTTATCATGCAAATTTAACTTTTTTCATTTTAAATTATTTAGGTTAGTTGAATAATTTTACTTTGATATTACTCTCTTAATCTAATTTCTATAAACTTATCATATACTTCAATCAGTTCTTTAACTGGTTCTTCATGATAATCTACTCTTATGCTAATTAATGGAAAATTATATTTCTCTACATATTTCCATCCGCTAACAAGTAATGCTGCTGAACATTTCCCACGTTTATCTCCTCCAGCTTCATCTCCTGCTTTCAAAGCTGATAAAAGCCTATCCGCTAAGTTTCCTCTACTCTCTTCAAAGACTTTAGACATTTCCTTTAAAACTTCACTTCCAGTAAGTAAATTGCCAGCGGCAATATAGTTTTCACCCACTATATGTCCCTTCCATTCCAATGTTTTAGAGCCTGTGAAAATCGCCTTTCTACCATGAATGTCTATTATGGCAACTTGTCTCCTTTCTTTCATTGGATCTTCCTCTAATAATGCATTTAAGATTGTTTTTGGTGCTAATCCTAATTTCAACATTTTTAGTCCTTTAATTCCAATCCAAACATTAGTTCTCGCTTGTGTAGCTATTGCACCAACATTCATTTCAACATATGGTACAAGGCCACCTACACAGGGGACAGCTGTTGCAACTGCAACTCCTAGCATTTTATTGTCAGGGGATATGGCTACAATTGAAAAAGTCATAACTTTTCACCATAGCTATATTAGGCTATTTTAATGTATGAATAGTTTTCTTTAGGTCACCAAATTTTTAAATTCTATTTTTCTTCTCATTTGTTAGTTTGGTGTTTATGGATGTTTATCATTGAGAAATTAAAGTATAATGACTTAACTCAACTTTCAAGTTTGACTTCATCTCAAATTTCAAATATAACTCTAATTGCAAAATCTACTTGAACCATTAACTGTCACTATAAAACTTGGACATGAAGATTTAGACGATATTAGAAGCAGGATTAATGATGAAAAATCTTCAACTTATGGCTAAAAATCTTGGGGGTGTTATTGGATTTATATGCTTGATCATGAAAGGTGAATATTCTGAAATTAAATGGCTGACAATAAGTGATGAGTACATTAGTAGAGGTGTAGATGGATTGTTGCTACATATGACTTCTATCGTAGAATGGGTTTTGAAATTGAAATGTTAATTAATATTAATCTAAAAGAGGAAGTGACTGATGACTTTACTTTCTACTATGTTCCATTGCATCGTTTACAAATTCTTTGAATAATTTAATCATTTCGCTATTTATCATCCATTCAGGATGCCATTGAACTCCAAGTATAAACCTCTCACCAACATATTCTATGGCTTCTATTACGCCATCCTCAGCCCAAGCTGTGGCTACAAAACGTCTACCTATATCTTTAACTGATTGGTGATGAAAGCTATTAACCCTTAAAATTTCTCTACCAAATATTTTGTATAATTTAGATCCACTCTTTATCTTTACAATATGTGTAGGATAATTGGGAGGGACGTCTAATTTTTCACCTGTGAACCATTTATGCTTAATTGAATTTGGTATTTGAGTGTTTATATCTTGATATAATGTTCCTCCAGCTGCTACATTTAAAACTTGTATTCCTCTACAAATAGCTAATATTGGTACTTCTCGTCTTATAGCTAAATTAGCTAATGCAATTTCAAATAAATCTCTAGTAGGGTCTATTCTACCTATACTGACGATTGGTTTTTCACCATAAAGATAGGGATCTACATCTACCCCACCTGAAAGTAAGATTCCATCCACTATAGACAACATTCTATCTACATGAGCTGGAGGAATTGAAGGCAAAATTATTGGGAGTCCTCCTACCCTTTCTATTGCATCAATATATGCCTTATTAATTCTGAAATATCCCTTCATTAAATCATATGAGCATGTTATTCCAATAATGGGTTTCATTTCATACACACCTCTTCCTACAGCCACACTTTCTATATTATGATAATCTTTTAGCTTTATCGATTAACTATGGTTTAAAACCAACTACAATATGTACATTTGTTTCCATTGATTTTATAATTTTAATTCTCTGGAAATTATTTTTATATAGAACATATTTAATTATCCATGGACTCCAAACATATACTAGGTACTTGTTAACACTACCATCTTTCAAATTAAATGTTACCCGCCTCCAACATCCTTCCTCAGGATTAAATCCTGCATGAATACTTATCAGAAAAGAGTTTTCATCTTCAAGTATTATGTTTTTATACTTCATTAACAGTCCGAATACATGGTCTGCTTGTTCAATGATAAAGAATCCATTCTTCCGTAGTATTCTATATGCTTTCAATGCTATATCGTCGAAGTCAAATATGTTAAAGTGACCTAAACTTGAACCCCAGAGAAAAATAGCATCAAAATCTTCTCTTTTGAATATCTTATCAATTTCATGAACATTTAATCTTAACCCCTTTATTTTTAATTTTCTTTTCTTAGCTTCACTTAAACATTTTTGTAATAACCATTCTTGTATTTCAACACATGTAATATTACAGTTATATAGTTCACCAAGTGCTATTGCTTCAGGTCCAGATCCAGCGCATAAAACCAGAACTTTATCTTCTTTGTTCAAATTTAAATCTAATGATTTGAATGTCTCGTTAATAAGTTTCTTGGCTTGATCGATTCTTCTAGCTCCAGTGGGTGTAGTAATGTCATAAATATTCTGGAAATACTTATAAAAGTATTCAAGTTTCTCTTTATTCCACTTATACTCCATATAGGAACACCAGTACTAATATAAGTTTATATTGCGCATATGTTTCTTATGTAAATTTAGCAGAAATTTAACTTGAAATCGAGGGAGATTGAATGAGTGAACGAAAATACGTGATATTAACACCTAGAGGTGAAGAAATTATTCCAAGCTATGATAATTTAAATTTCTTTAGTGAAGATTTTCAAGTGCTGATTAGAAAGGAGGCCCTAAAGGAGGAATTAGCTGGAGGATATCCTGAAATTATAGATTATCTAAATAGATTTGGCTTTGAATGGGAATCTTATTCTGATTATGGTCATATGCGTATGAATCCTTATGCAGCTTTAATTTTTGATTTAGTAGCTGAATATTCAAGGCAAGTTGTTAGATCTCTAGATTTACCCCTATTTGAAGTTAAAGGTACTGCCTTCTTCAACTTAGATATAAAACCAGTTAAGGAACATGCAGAATTATTTGGTGAAAGGCTCTATATTATCGAGACAGATAAAGGAAAATCTGTGTTAAGATATGCTGCATGTCATCAGCAATTTGCCATGATAAAGGACTGGATAATTTCATATAAAGATTTACCATTTGCAGCCTTTGAAATAGCTGATTCATATAGACTTGAACAAAGTGGAGAAGTAGAGCTGTGTTTTAGATTAAGACGCTTCTTTATGCCAGATTTACATGTATTCATTAAAAATGAAGAAGAAGCGAAGATCTGGCTAATTAAAATTCATTATAAAATCATGGAGGAAATAGAAAAGCTTGGAAGAAGCTATGAATTGTTAATAAATGTGGTAAGCCCAAATGAATATAATAGATATAGAAAGTTTCTAATTGAAATAGCAAGAAATATTGGAAAACCCGTTCTAGTTTCAATTTATCCTTCATCGGAACTAAATTATTACTGGACAATAAATATTGAGTATGTAATTATTGATAAATTGAAGCGACCCAAGGAGATTGGAACAGTTCAAATAGATACTGGAAATGCCAAAAGATTTGAGATTACCTATGTGGATGTGAATGGTGAAAAACGTTATCCAGTAATCCTACACTCTGCAATTATCGGAGGACTTGAAAGATATATTTATACTCTATTTGACACTGCTATACACTTGGAAAAACCAACTTTACCTACATGGATTTCTCCAGTTCAAGTTAGATTAATACCTATAAATGAACATTATCTCGAATATTGCTTAAAAGTTGCTAGTGACATTGAAAGTTATGGTTTTAGAGTAGATATTGATGACACTAAAAGGTCGCTGTCAAGGAAAATTGTAGATGCTGAAAGAGAATGGATACCATACATTGCAGTTGTAGGTGAAAAAGAGATTACAAATAAATCACTAACTGTTCGGATAAGAAGAGAAAACGTGCAAACAACTATGACAGTAAATAAGTTAATTAGAAAATTAGAAGAAGAAGTCAAAGGATATCCTAAAAAATCAAGATACTTTCCAATGCTACTGTCAAGGAGACCCAAGTTCATATATTACTAGACAAAATATTACTGATGAACTATTTTGAAGATTAAAAATGTTTTGAGTGGATCGCCAAATTAAAGACTACCAAGACTTTCAAGTCAAAGTTAGTTCTAAAATCATGCAATTGAATTTAATTAAGATACTGGAAAAGCCAAGAAGCTGGAAACAATTAGATTTGTAGTGATACATGCCGTACGAAAATAACACAATTGAAAGAGATTATACTTATTAATAGGACCTAATACCTTCATATAGTTAGGTTGATTATGGTGAAATGATGAAGTTACCTTGGAAGCCAATAAAAGCAAAATTCATTAGCAGACCAAATAGATTTACTGCAATAATAGAAATTAAAGGCAGAAAATTTAAGGCACACATTCATGATCCTGGAAGATTAAAGGAGCTGTTAACTCCAAACGTTGAAGTCCTGGTTAGAGAGCATAATAGAAAGTCAAATCATAAAACTGACTTTTATCTATTTGCAGTTAAACATTATGGAATTTGGGTTCTAATTGACTCAGCTCTGCATAATGCAATTGTGGAGGAAGGATTAAAATTAAATTTGATCAAGGAGCTCGAGGGCTATGAAATCATTGGAAAAGAAGTTAAGTTTGAGAAGAGTAGAATAGATTTCCTATTAAAATCGCCATTAAAGAGGAGGGTGCTTATGGAGGTGAAGGGATGCACCCTAGTAGTAAATGGATTAGCTCTATTCCCAGACGCCCCAACTGAGAGAGGGCGAAGACATCTAGAAACACTTATAAAAGCCATTAATCACGGCTATGAAGCAATAGTATTTTTTCTGGTAACTAGAAGTGATGCCATTAAGTTTTCACCTAATTGGAATATGGATCCAAAATTTTCAGAAACCCTACTCAAAGTTAAGGAGAAGGGTGCAAGAATAATTGCATATAAAGCGCCATTAGATGTTAATGAGCTGGAGATAGAAGTGAAAACTTCAATCCCAATAGTATTTAAACATTTACAATAAAGAATAAAATTGATTTTAATTAACTCTTAAGTTTCATGTAAAATAAAGGGATTATGACAATTAAGATTACAGCTATAATTATGAGCACAGTTTGATATGTAGTGTATGCTAAGAGTATTCCTGTGAACATTGGCCCTGAGGCTTGGCCAATATCCTTAATTGTTTCCATTGCTCCAATAGCTGAGCCTCTAACTTCTTCTCCAACAATCTCTGAGATTAATGGTGGGGTTGAAGCTGTTGTGAAGGTTACACCTATAGCGAATAGGATTATTGAGAGTATTATAAATGTAATGTGGCCTGAAAACGCCACACCTACAACTCCGATTGAAGCAATTGTTAGTCCAATCAGAATTGTCTTTAACCTACCTATACTGTCTGATATTCTTCCTGCGTAGGGTTTTAGTAGAGTTATCGTCAACAGTTGTATTGTAAATGTTGTCCCCATAAGCCATGGCCCAATATTCAATTTCTCCATGTGGATTGGTAGAAATGTCTCTAAGCTCTGCATGGCAAAGTAGGTTACTGCCATTATAATGCTAGCAGTAATAACATTTAAGTTAAATAGAACTGATGATAGGTTCTTCTTTTTACTTTCCATTCTTACTGAAGCTTCAATTTTAGGTAGACTGAATAGTATGATGAGGGCAATTAAGCCTGCAATTCCACATACAAGGTATGTCTCATAGAATCCATAAAGACTTATACCTGCCAATCATTGTCGAAGATGAAAATAGACCCATCATCTCTCCTCTTCTAGATTCATACATATCAGCTATTGATGCAACTGCCACTGGAGTGAATGTTGCTGTTGCAATTCCATGGAAAGCCCTTATAATAGCTAGTTGCCACGCCTCATTAACTAAAAGATAGAGAAAGGGAGATGAAGCAAAGAAAAATCCTGAAGCTATCAACAACTTCCTTCTACCATAAATGTCTGAAAGTGTTCCTGCAGTGAAATTCACAACTATTCCAGTTATGGTTGAGGCTGCGGCTATAAATCCAAGCTCACTATCACTTACACCTAAGTGCTTTGCAAAAAGAGGAAGTTGTGAAGAGTTGGAAAGTTAGATTTAAATTGTCAAATCAAGGGAAAAGAGATGTTATTTTAACGGATATTCTAATTGATGGAAAACCGTTCACTAGATACCCTCAAATTGTCAATATCACAGCAATTAACATTAACTCACAAGAGACATTAACACTGTATGACTCTGTTTCTCATATAAATGTATTCGATGGTGATGGATTTAAAATTTTAAGTGGAGATACTTTTTGGATTGAGTTCTTTATTATTCCTGGAGGAAAATTTCACTCTGGTCGCTCTATAGAATTTACTTTTCTCAGCTTTAGGGGAGCTTATACTATTAAGACTATTATGCTTCCTTAAGCTTCAATTTATTCCAAATTACTTGTCGGATAAAAGTTTGAGTAGTCTTTCAGCTCTACTCTCACTTATTTCCTTCTTCTTTTTTGCTATTTCTATTTCTTTTCTCATTAACTCTACATATCTAGTATACTTTATCCTTGGTTCAACTTTCTTTAGCCATTCTTCTAATTTCATTACTTCTTTGCCTATTTTCTCATAGATTTTGAATATTGATTTTGAGTAATTTAGTCTGTTTGCATCAGC
The DNA here is from genome assembly GCF_058356305.1 of Candidatus Culexmicrobium sp. Classification (NCBI taxonomy): domain Archaea; kingdom Thermoproteati; phylum Candidatus Culexarchaeota; class Candidatus Culexarchaeia; order Candidatus Culexarchaeles; family Candidatus Culexmicrobiaceae; genus Candidatus Culexmicrobium; species Candidatus Culexmicrobium sp. Next base: position 23,824 of record NZ_JBTVBB010000047.1, on the reverse strand, counting down.
GGTCTTTATCATGGCAAAGATTAGTGCATCCATGAATGATTTTAAGTTGCTTCTAATTTTCTTTCTTCTTTTAATTGCAGTTGAAATTCTACCCATCTTTACTTTCTTCATTCTATTTCACATTAAATAATAATTGTTGTCATATTATTTATTCATTATTTTAATTATCTTTAAACATCATTAGGTTCATAGTTCAGTGATAATAAATTTAATTTTAAAGACTCATAATAAGAGTATCATTAATATTAGAGCAATTAATGCACCGGTAAAGTTTATTGTGATAGGTAAGTGATAGCCAGTTAGGTCGAATAGTAATCCTCCAATATATGGTGCTGGAAATGATACTAGTCCTCTAAAGGCTGTTAAGCCGCCAATTGTACTTGCAGTTCTTCCCTTTGGTGTCTTTTCAGCGGTATGCATGTTTATTGCTGGAATCCATAGTGCAGGTGAAGCTCTGAAGATTATGTGTGAAATTGCAAATGTTGTAAAATCTCTTGCTATGAGCCATAATGCTAATGCTATAGCTCCAAATAGCTCTGATATTATTAAAGTCTTTTCGCACCATACTTGTCAGCTATTTTTCCAGCAGGTATCTGTGTTAATGCCCATGATGCAGAGAAGATGCTTGATAGTATACCTAGTTCGAGATTGGAAAATTTATAGTATTTCACTAATGCTCCGTAAAATAGTGTTGACCCTAATCCCCATGCAAACGTATCGATAGTCATTACAAAGTAGAGTTTTCTCAATTCTTGACTTTTAGGCATTAAATTTGAGAGCAAGTCTCTGAACTCCATTTCTACACTTCTTCTTTCAATAGTTTCACTTAGGAAGAATAGTATTGTGGTGAAGCATGCTATTTCCATGATTACGCTTATAGTGAAAATTGTCGAGTAACTAATTTTTTCAGATATCCATCCACCTATAGGTGAAAAGACTACTCCTGGAAATATATTCATAAATATGGTTAAACTTATAGCTAAACCTTTTTTCCCTACTTGTTGATTCCATAGTTAATGTGCGCCATGCAGGTGCACCTAATTGTGATAAAGCTATTATGATTGAACCTATAACGAATACTGGAATGCTATTTAGATATGCAGCTAATATGTGAAGTATTAGTCCAATTATAGTTGTCAAACTTGAAGTTGTTATCATAATTTTTCTTCCATGTTTATCAGCGAAGAACCATCCAAGAAGTTGTGCTAAAGTAGGAAGTAAACCCATTCTACCTCTTAGGGCTTCTAGAAAGCCTAGTAATGTCATCGAAATTCCAAGGCTTAATGCGAAGGGCTGATAGATCGGATATATTAGACTCCAATAGATGCCAGCAATTAAACTTACAAGCATTAAAACTACAACATTTCTTTACAATTTAACTCAGCTCCTGATAAAACCTTGTTTAGGAGCTGGAAGAATCATTAATATTTCTTCTGGGTCACCTAGAGCTATACATCTACCTTCAAGATAAAGCTTACCAACTATAGCGCATGTAACTGCATCAAGCTGATGGTAGTTAAGCTTTTTTTCAATATCACCTTTCAAATTGAAAATCCTTATTAACTCTACTTGAAGTTTCCTGGCATTTCGTTTAACTCTTGGTAGACCTAAAATGTCTTGAGCAGCTCCAGGATACGTTTCAATTACCTTAAATCCTTCTTTCTCTAACCTTTTCCTAAGTTTTATTCCCCTTAATGTAAGTTTTCTCATACCGCCAAAATTAATTGGAAAGAATTTAATTCCCATTTCACGTAAGGCTTTGTCACATTTTCTAATACAGTTTTTTGAGTCTATTTTCTTGCCTTTAGGTAAAGCTAACGGTGCATCAATAGCGATGATGCTTGGATTTTCATTTAAAGCAATATCAACAATTTCATCGTCACTATATGCTATTGAAACTTTAGTAAAATTATCCTTTAAAATACATATCCCACTTGGTCTATTTTCAACGCCTGCTAAATCTATTCCCATACTTTTCCTCAGATTTCTTTCAGTCATCTTATCATCTTCAGTGCTAAATTGAGCCCAAGTGATACTAAAGATCACATTTGAACTTAGCTATTATCCTTATCTATTATGTCAGCTGAAATATATTACGTTTTAACTTGTCAGTTTGGCGTATATGTCTAAATGATTTGAAATCATTTTTTCAATTGTAAAGTGTCTTAAAACTCTTTTTCTTCCATTTTCTCCAAAAGTTTCCCTTAACTCTTTATCGTCTATTAATTCTAGTAATGCATCAACTAGTTTTTCTTTTGATTTTACTGGAACTAGTAGACCTGTCTCTTTGTTTGCTACTACTTCTGGTATTCCTCCAGCAGATGTAGCTACTATCGGCAGTTTAGTGGACATTGCCTCAATTAAGACTATTCCAAATCCTTCGTATAGGCTGGTTAATGTAAAGATATCTGCTGCGGAATAATATCTTACTTTATCTCTCTCACTTATTATTCCAGTAAATATTATGGATTTTTCAAGATTTAGCTTTCTAGTTAGTTTTTTCAGCTTAATTGTTTCTGGTCCTTCACCGCCTATCATTAACTTGACATTGTTTCTTTGTCGGGTTATTTCCTTGAATGCTTCAATGAGCATAGGAATATTTTTTCTTGGTACATGATAGGATAATGTAAAAATAACTATATCATCATCATTTATACAATGTTTTTTCCTTACTTTTTGTCGACCCTTTTGGGTGTACTTGAATCTTTCTGGATCTATTCCATGATATATCACTTTCATTTTATCTTCATAGTTTCCAAGGGCTAACGCTTTTCTTTTCAAATCTTCACTGACAGTAATAATCATTTCCGCTTGGTCTAATACATATTTCACTATTCTCTTTAATTTTGGATCGAGAAGTATCCCATAATTTATTTCAGGTATGGTAGCTGCATCATATCCATGTAATGTTACTAGGAATGGTGTATTAACGCTGTATGATACATATGTCGCGGCAAAGCCTGCTACATATGCGAAGTGTGCATGTATTAAATCTACTTTCCCATTAATGAGCTTCAGTGTATCTTCAATTGTTTGTGCTATTTTAACTGAAGTATTTTGATCTAGTCTCCATTCCTGCATTATTTCAGCAGTTAATTTTCTTACTTTTTTTGAAGACTTCTTTCTGATTTTAACTTTATTTACTGCTTGGACCTTTACATTTACGCCCTTCCTTATTAGTCCTTTAACTAGCTTTTCAACGAAGATGCCAGCTCTTATATCCTTCTTTAATGGGTATACGTCGGAGATCAGTAATAGGTTCATATTTTTTCACCTTCTCTATAACCTTTAAGTAGAATTCTAGTAGTGCTGGTATTTTTCTCTCAACTGTAAACTCGTATCTTAACTTCTTTGCTCTTCTCCTAACCCTATTTAACATTCCATTCTTTACAGCTTCTTTTAGTATGTGTAATTCACTTAAGTCTGATAGTATAATGCCCAGTTTGTGTTGCTTTAGAAATCTAGCTATAGTTTCATGTTGGCTGAATGTTATTACAGGTAGTCCTGCTCCAATATAGTCTATAATTTTATTTGGAAATGCCATTTTTAAGTGTTCTTTGTTTAATCCATCATAGAAGGCTGCCCAGCCAAAATGGTATTTACTTATTTCCTTCAATAATACTGTTCTTGGAAGTCGCTTGTGATAATGGATGTATGGATTCTCTTTGCTTAGTTTTATGTATGCTTCATCATCTCTAACTGGATATATGTGAATGTGCATTTTATTTTTGGCTATTTCAAGGAATATTTCTCTTAAATCGTAGTGGCTACCATAAACTTTACTGGTAATTGTTCCAACATATACTATGTGTATTTCGTTTGTTGAGAGCATTGGTCTAAACCTTGGAGGTAAAACTTTCCTTGAAATGTAATTGTAAAAAACTAGTTCATATTCATCATCAACATCATATCTTCGATGTACATAGTCTTTTACTCCATCACTTACATATATTCTTGCATCACTACACTCAATTGCAACTTTTTCCTCGAAAGTATATTTTTTAATTAATTTTTCATTGTCAAATGTATGATAGCCAGTTTTGTGTAGTGATAATAATTCATGTACATCATGGATTATTGGTGTTTTTATCCCCGACTCTATTGCTGCTACAGTTAGAAAGTCTGGTGCATTGTGACTATGTATAATATCTGCATCTAAACTTTTTAGCAACTTCTTTAATACGCTGCGTACTCTGTTTTCAGGTACTCTTATTACTTCGTCAAAGTATTCTTCACCATGTCCATATAACTTGCTTGGTGGAGTTCTTGAATAAATCAAAGTAAATTTTAGCTTGTCTCCTAAATATTCTCTTAATCCTTCAGCATATTTTAATGCTCTAACACATGGAGTTGGTTGCATAAATACTATGTGAAACATCTTCTCACCTCGAAAACCTTTGAATTTAAAATATGATATCCTATGGAATGGAAATTTAAGCCACAAATTTGTGGTTAAATTGTTCACTTAGAATTAGGGAGTTTAAATTATAAGTTTTTTGTCTTAAAAACCATTAAGTCAAGGACAACTCTATATTTTCTTGGTGCTACTTCTCCAACTATTCTTCCACCAATAATCTTATGCTCAATTCCATATTCATTTAAAGTTTTCTCATAAATGCTAATTACCTTGTCTACAGGTCTTTCATTCTTCTTAACTCTTACAAATTCGTATGGATGAATCCATCCTCCTTCTTCTTTTAAAGCCATTAATGCATATTTCAAATATTTAAGAGATAACTCTGGAAGTGGCATTAGAATTCTGTCAGCAATATTCGTGAGTTGACTTTTAATGATTTTAGCAGCATCTCCCTGAATAGGAATGACTATTCCCTCAACTTTATTTATTTTGATATTCTCTTTCATTAGCTCAACGGCATACGGGTTAATATCTATAGAATATACTTTCCTTGGCTTTGCCCTTCTTGCAATTATAATTGAGAATGTACCTATACCTGCAAACATGTTAACTATAATTTCTCCTTCCTTTACTAGTTTTGCGATTCTTATGCGTTCACCCGATAATCTTGGGCTAAAAAAGACTTTCTTTAAATCTATTTTAAAAATACATCCATGCTCCCTATGTAAAGTTTCAAACCTCTTTTCTCCTGCAAGCCACTCTAGTCCCATTAACCTATGTTCTCCTCTTATTGATGTCACTTTTCTAAGAACAACATTAATGAAGGGAGCTTCCTCTAAAAGTGCATTAGCAATTTCAAAGCGCTTTTCAAGTAATTCCACTGGAACTTTTATTATCGCTATGTCACCTATAAGGTCAAAGCTCTTCACTACATATTTAAGCTCACTTTCACTCAATACTTTTCTTGCTGCTCTAATAAGTATTGATCTCTTCTTCATAGCTTAGACCTATAACAAGAATATGTTAATCCCATAATTCTACTATAAACTCACAATATGAATCGCCTTTTCTAATACATCTTTCTTCTTTAGCCCTCATTTTAACCCCTAAAATTTCACTTAAAACACCACTCCAAAATCCCCTATTAAAATCACATGATTTATCTTCAATTTTAGCATTAGACCTAGACAAAGCTTCAAAGCATTCACGAACTCTAATTATAAATAGTTTTTTCTCCTCATCACCTTCAATCAACTCAGCAAGTCCCCATCCACTAGTCCTATAAACCTTAAACAGTATTTTAAGAAAATTTTCTAAAGACACGTTGTATTTTATGACTTCCTTAATCCATCTCATCAGTTGTAAACCATACTCAAATCCCTGATAAAAAAGTAGCATTGCACCTCCAGACCCCAACATTTCTTTCATCTTTGTTAAGCTTAATCCTAGTTGCTCAGCATCCATTATTACACACCGTCTGTCCCACGAAACCACAGGATATAGAAAGCTTTCCATTATGAAGTTTTTTGATTCAACATATTTTGCATCCATAACTTTTTCTAGAGATCTAAGTTTTTCTATTATCACTTTTGGCGGTTCAACTGCCTCAGTAAAGTCAGCAAAGAAAATCCAGTAGCCGACATCATGTGCACCTGCAATATGCATTCCAGTTAAAATATTGACTCTATATCTGAAAAGTAAATCCGATGTCTCTGCAAGCGCTCCCGGAACATTTTTTAGTTTAATGAAAATTTCAGCTAACTTTCTTTTTGGAAGACTGATGAAAAGCATGATGTCTTTCGGATTATAATTCCCCACCTTAATCACCATCGTATACTATGACATACTGTACCCGCACTAATGTAAATTTTATTCTTAATTAGCTTTTCGCAAATATTTCAATTAATCTACACTCTAATATTATGTTTTTACATTTAAATTTTCAATCTAAAATATGATGAATACATCTAAATTTTATATGGTTTTCAACAGTGAATTATTAATATAATCTCGCAAGTTTAATCTATATTTTCAAAATAATAGAAATAGAAAGTCTACTAAAGTGATAGTTATGAGCAGATACCTAATAGTAAAATGTCCCTATTGCAACGAAGTGAGAGCAATCAAAGGAAGAGTAAAAACATATACGTGCTTCAGATGTGGAAGAAGAGTTAAACTCTCAAAATCTAAAATATTGACTGAAACAAATAATCACAATAAAGTCTCAATGCTTACTAAGAAATTTAAAATGAAATTTTTAGCGACTAACAATTATAAAGTTAAACACACTATGGATGAGAATTGAACAAGTAAATGTTAATGGAGTAAAAATCTTCCTACCCTTTCTCCAAAGTCCAATACCTGCTCCAGTTAATGCAGATGCAATTATATGCATCGGAGTTGTAGTAAAAGTTCTAAATATAAAAATTGCAATAGCTAACCTTCTACCTTTAGAAAATAATGTTGAAGTAAAGTAAAATGAATTCTCTAAAACGGCAAAACCAAGTCCAGCTACCCCACCAAGTGAAAACCAATCACGCATTTCAAAACATCCAACTAAATCATTACAAAAAATTAATCCTATAGGTTTAAGAATTTCCTCAATTATTGGTGCAACAATACAAGCTAATATGAAAAGTTCCTTCCCATTCGACGATAAACCCAGAAATCTAATTAAATTCATAGTTAAAGAACTTGCTATTATAGACAATATGCTTGTCAAAACGCCCGAACTCAATGCAATTTTAAAACATTCATATTTCAATGTTTTTACATTCATTTTATCATCCTATCACAATGCCACTATTATTTCCCATAAAAATCAAATATTAAAATTAATCGATTGAGACATAGTATGATTAAAGTTAACTATAAGTCTAACTAGTCTAAAGATATTAAATGCCAAGTGATTATCAATGACTAACAGGATAACGAAAATAAAACTAGAGTTAATGAAGGTTTTCGATGAAATATCAAGAGAATTCAATGCTACCAGAAGGAAGCCATGGGATGAAGTTTATCTAATATCAAAAAAGGGAAATCTAATAGTAGATTTAGGATGTGGTCCTGGAAGAAACTCAATTGCAGCAATCCAAGAAGGGTGTGAAGTAATATCAATAGACCTATCAAGAAAAATGCTTAAAATAACACTTGATAAAGCCAAGAAGATCAATAAAAAATATTTGCTACATACGTTAAATTGCGACCTAAACTATATAGCAATAAAATCTAACTCCATAGACTCGGCTATATGCCTAGCAACAATCCACCACATACCAAACTCAAAAGAGAGAGTAAAGGCTTTAATGGAAGTTCGAAGAATTCTAAAGCCCAAGGGAAAACTTATTCTAAGTGTATGGGCAAAATATCAGCCGCGATTTTTCAAAAAAATTCCAAAAATGGTATGGAAATACATAACTCGACAAGTCCAAGAATTTGGAGACATCTATGTTTCATGGAAAACTAAAAGAGGCACTTTCCAGAGATTTTACCATCTATTTTCAAGGAGAGAAACGATTAAAATGGTCAAAGCCTCTGGCCTAAAAATCATTAAGGTATATGGAAAAAGCTTTAAATCCAAATTTTTTGATGAAAATCACATTGTAATCGCCATTAAGCATATATGATCCTTAAAGTTAATTAATATTATTTTTGAATTTTATTACAGAAACCTTATATGTTATGTCGCCTACTTGGAATGAATGAAGCAAGAAAACGAACGAATCTTTTAATCGAATCAGGATATCTTGAAATTATAAGCTTAGATCATCTTAGAATGCTTGTTGCCGAATGTAAATGTGCTTTCCCCGTAAGTCTTGCTGGTTGTTACACCTTAGCTTCATCCAAAAAATTTAACATACCCGCATTATTCTACAAAGTTGAGAAGGAATTTAAGCCACTTATAGATAGGATTAAGAAATGGACGAACAGTAATATATTTTTCATTGAGGATTGATTTCCAATATCTTCAAATCTACGTGTTAAATATATTTGAGTGGTGTGATTGAGTGGTTAAACTAGATATACAGCGAGTACTTAAGTCTAAGCGTAAGCCTGTCCGAATTATTTCAGGGGTAACTGTAGTTGCAGTTATGTCAATGCCATATCCATGTCCACATGGAAAGTGCATATATTGTCCAGGAGGCCCAGACTTTAACACTCCTCAAAGCTATTATGGAAAGGAGCCAGCCTTAATGAGAGCTCAACAATGCAATTATGATCCCTACGAACAAGTGAGACTTAGACTTAGACATTATGAGATACTCGGCTATACACCTTCAAAGGTTGAATTGATAATTATGGGTGGAACCTTCCCAGCAATGCCTCTAGATTATCAAGAATGGTTTGTCACCATGTGCCTAGAAGCCATGAACCGTTATCCAAGGAAAAAGCCAGACAAATGGATTAGCTTAGAAAAAGCTCAGCTAAGAAATGAGAAAGCTAAAATTAGATGTGTTGGAATGACTTTTGAAACTAGACCTGACTGGGCTAAGGAAGTTCAAGCAGATAGAATGCTATATTTCGGTGGAACTAGAGTTGAAATTGGAGTTCAAACGGTCTTTGAAGAAATCCTATCACATCTAGAGCGCGGCCACACTGTTAAGGACACAATTGAGGCAACTAGAATATTGAAGGATTGTGGTTTCAAAGTTTGCTATCACATCATGCCCGGCCTACCTGGAAGCGACTTAGAAATGGATGAAGAAGTATTCGAGATCATATTTAGTGACTCAGACTTCATGCCAGACATGCTGAAAATATACCCAACAATAGTTGTGAAGGGAACAAAGCTATATGAAATGTGGCGAAGGGGAGAATATAAGCCATTAACAACTCAAGAGGCAATAGAACTACTGGTCAAAGTTCTCCCTAAAATACCAAGATGGGTCAGAATACAACGCATCCAAAGAGATATTCCAATAAATGTTGTTGAAGCCGGAGTTGACAAAGGACATCTAAGACAATTAGCGCACTGGGCGCTTGAAAAGAGAGGGTTAAAGTGTAACTGTATCCGTTGCAGAGAGGTTGGTCATTTAATGCTAAAAAAGAACATTATTCCTAAAAAAGAGGAAATTAAACTATTAAAAACAATTTATAAAGCAAGTGGAGGAACAGAAATTTTCCTATCATACGAAGACACAAGCCAAGACATCTTAATCGGCTTCCTAAGATTAAGAATACCATCAGAAAAAGCCCACAGACCAGAAGTAACCAGTAAAACCGCCATAATACGTGAGCTCCACGTATATGGACCACAACTACCAGTAGGATGGACACCAAAAATAGAATGGCAACACAGAGGATGGGGTGCTAAACTACTGAGAGAAGCAGAAAAAATAGCTAAAGAAGAATTTGACTGCAATCGAATGCTAATACTATCAGGAATAGGAGTAAGAGACTACTATAGAAAATATAGCTACAAAAGACTAAAGAACAGCCCATATATGCATAAACGTTTAAAATAAAATCATTATTTATCGTAAAGTATCCTGTCAATTTCTTCACTCCATCTAACAATTTTCTTCATTTTCACTATTCCAACAATGGTAAGAAGGTTTTTAGGATTAACTCCTCCTCTTCCTCTGAATAATTTTATAAACTCCATAACCTAAGCCCCCTTATTCATAGCAATTCAATTAGCCACTTAGATATTTAAATGGCACTTCTAACAGTTATCCTTACTTCTATAGGTTTGCCGCAGTGGGGACACTTAAATATAGCCGTTGTGGGAGCAGATTCGCCAACTCTTTTAAGCCAGCTCTCAAAACTTCTCAAAATAATAGTCTTCATTTCATCATCCAGGGTATAAAACTGATTCAAAGTCAATAGCATATTTGTAAGAAACTCCGGAAATCTAGGATGCCTGGTCAAATCATACAGCGACATAAAAACCACCGAAAATAACTATTAAAATCAATTTATTTTACTTTTCTAACGATCAGAATAACACCACTAAATGTACCTGAAGTAGCAATTAAATTCTTCACCAATACTGGCGATTATTAAAGTTTATTGATTTTGGATTTATATTGGTCTACTTGTATATACTCTATATACTCCAATAGGGTAAGGATCAATTATAATTGTCAAAGTGGATACCTCTCCTTTCCCATCATATGCATATCTTACAATGCGAATCAATCCATTGGACTGTTTAGCTATCTCATATCTTACATATCCAAACGTTCTTGGAGGAGCACCAAAAACTACTGATATATCTGGCCGACTATCAGGTCCAATATAATAATGTTTTAACTTTAATTGCTCCAGTAGAAAATCATAGGAAGTCTTATTCAACCACCTTGCAAAATAAACAACCACTCGAGGTAGACTCACATTATTAAGTAGGAAAACCCATACGCCATCAGGGTTACTGAAATTGTAGATGATCCTACCTGGATAGGTGAATTGGGGGACATAATAGAATCTTGAACCCACTTTCTCCCAGAATGTTACTTTCTTCCACATCAATGAGGAATAGTTAAAGCTTTCATCGAAAGATGAATCAATGTAAACATCTCTGTCAACATATACTATAAGCTCTTCTCCTATTGTTTCAGGCGAAAAGTGACTATGTAACACAACAATGAATAATATACTCAAAATTAATAGGAAAGCGTATTCCTTACTTTTCCTCATTTTTATCTGTTTCTATTGAAAAGAAAAACTTATATATTCCTAAATCTTTGATGAGGTTTTAAACCATGATGTTAAAAATGAAAAAGATTTTAATGATGCTAGTGATACTTAGTTTCTTTATATCACCACTCTTAGCATTATGTCAAACACAACAGAGCGATAAAGAGAAAGTTAAACCATTACAAATGGAGGAAATTCAAGGAGTTTTACTACATGGAGATAAGGATCAATATGGATGGCAAGAAGGATACTTCATGTATCCTTACTATCTCGAGAAAGGGCAAAAAGTAGGAATAACAATATGGTATTCACCTTACGGTAGTGTTGTCTTTTATGTTGGTATAGAAAATGCATTCGACGAGAACAAGTATGTGATCGTTTTCCCTGTATATGGTGGAGAAGTTATAGTTCAAGCACCAGAAAGTGGATATTATTGGATTATAATTGATAATAGTCGAGATAACCATTACGACACTGTTAGTTACTCTGGCTGGTACATAGTATACCCGCCAGGTTAATTTTCTCTTATTTCTATTTCTTTTCTTATTTTTATAGAACCTTTAATGTGGTCAGAGCTTTCAAATTTATAGTAAATTTCATATTAGATTTCTATCGTCTTAATGTGTTGTTAATGGATAGTGGGAAATCTTTATTTATTATGGGTGATAAAAGTCTTTTGTGGGAATAAATATGATGGTTGTATCTTTGGATGATAGAGGAAGATTAACTCTTCCATCTGAGGTTAGAAAGCGTGTTAAAGCAAAAAGATTTCTAGTCTTACTTGAAGAAAAATGTATTAAGCTAATTCCCTTAATGGATCCAAGAGATGTGAGAGGTTCCATTAAAATTCCGTGGAGTATAGAGGAACTAGAGGAAGCTGGTGAGAGACTTGCTCTTAAAAGAGATTGAGGGAAATTTTCTTCTTGACTCTGATGTTTTCATATATTATATTGGTGGGGGTAGTTTAGCTGAAAAGTCTCAGAGAGTTGTTAATAAAATATTGAAGGGACAATTGGAAGCATTTGTTTCTTCAATACTTTATGACGACATTATATCAGGACTTAGAGCCAAGGGTATGGAAATCAGTAAGGTAATAGACTTTATTATAGCTGTAGCTTCAATACCCCATGAAGCTCTTCCCATAAATTCTTCAATTGCAATAAGTGCTTTAACATTATACAAACAGCATGGAGGGTCAAGGAGACTTCACTACTTTGATGCCTATCATGTGGCGACAGCAGCTTACTTTAAACTGCCAATAATTACAAGTGATAAATATATAATTGATAGACAAAGAGAATTGGGAGTAAAAGCCTTGGATCTAAGAACTGTTTAAAGTGTAGCCTCTACTTTTATCCTGTTTAGTATGTTCGTGCATGCTTGCATTAGTATAGCGATGTCGCTTCCAATTGCTACAAATTGGAAGCCTTTCTTAATGTAGTCGATGGCTGTGGCAGGTGATGCAAATATTCCTACTGGCTTTCCATGCTTCCTGCATGTTTCTAGTATTTTATTTATTACTTTTTGAACTGTTGAGTGGTCTGGGTTTCCTAGGAATCCATATGATGTTGCTAGGTCGTATGGACCTATGAAGACTGCATCTATTCCTTCAACAGTTAATATTTCTTCTAAGTTTTCTACCGCCTTAACTGTTTCAACTTGTATTATTAGCATTACTTCCTTATCTGCTGTTTCGAGGTATTCTCTTATTTTCAGCCCGTACACAGCTGCTCTTCTCGGCCCATAGCCTCGGATACCCCTGGGTGGATATCTAACTGATTTAACTGCGAGTTCAGCTTCCTCCTTAGTGTTAACCCATGGCACTAAGACTCCATGTGCACCTACATCTAAAGCGAGTTTAACTAGAACTGGATCATTCCAAGCTACTCTTACTATGGGTGTTGTCTTTGTTTCATCTATGACTTGAATTAAATTTTGTACATCACTTATACATAGTGGTGAGTGTTCCATATCCAATACAACCCAATTGAAGCCTAGCTGTGAAATTAGTTCAGCTACATCAGTACACCTAATTGTTAACCATATTCCTAAACCAATTCCACCTTCCTCGAGCAAGTGTTTAAAATGGTTTTTCAATTAAATCACCATCAAAACTAGATTCAACTTTACTATTATAGACTTCGATTAGAATAGGAAATAAATAAGGATAATATCTGATTTAAAATAAATTCATACTGATTGAGATGTCTGAGGCTTCAAGAGTTACAGTGATTGGAGGTGGATTTGCAGGTCTCTTAATTTCAAGTATGCTGGGTGAGGGCGTAATCATCCTTGAGGAACATAAGCGTATTGGATATCCAGAGCACTGTGCAGGTTTAATCAGCATTAAAACGGCATATGCTCTAAATCTCCCCCGAGGCTTAATTGAAGCAACCTATGATGAAATGTGGATTTATAGCAGGGATGGTATTCTAATTTGGAGAGGCAAACCCTTAGCTGTTAGGGTAAATAGAATTGAACTTGAAGAATGGCTCTACCAGAAATGTATAAATAGAGGTGTCAAAGTCCAGCTAAATACAAAGGTTCACAATATGACTTGTGATGGAAAAATCTTTCTGGAAAATAAGCTGTTGAAAAGTGAATTATTAATTTTAGCTGAAGGCTCTAGAAGATTTTTTTCACGAAAAATAGGATTTATAAGTGTGAGCGATGACTATTTAGGTTTGCAGGTAGAATTAAAGGCAAGAGTGTACACGGATAATATTGAGGTTTACTTAACCCCCCTCTCCTCTGATCTTTTTTCTTGGCTTATTCCCTTTAAAGATGAGAATCGAGTGATAATTGGTTTAGCTTCAAAAAACACTCGAAATTTGATTGATAGGCTTAAAACTCTTCAAAGGATACTGGTGAGGAATGGGAAGATTGCTAATCCAAGTGTTGTCAAGTATTTTGGTGGAACTATAATTTGCGGCCCAATAGGGAGACTTGTAGCTGGTAGAGTGATTGGTCTTGGCGATGCAGTTCAGATGAATAAGCCAATTAGTGGTGGAGGCCTCCATCCCATAACGTTGACCTCAAAAATTTTAGCTAAAAATTTAAGAAGATTTCTTAATGGAGAAGTCGAATGGAAAATCTTCATAAAGGAATATTTAGATGCAATGAAGCCCTTCATTAGAAGGTTAAAATTAACCTATAGGTTAAGTAAGCTTATTCGCAATAGGAATTATCGATTAATAAGACCAATTATGCATGGCGGTTGGAAGTTGAGATTTAATGACAAAATACTTTCCGAGATGGACTATGATGAGCATTTTACAAGTTTAATAAAATCCCTTATTAAGCCAAGAAAGATTGGAGAGATAGTTGCATCCTACATTTTAGGGCTCCTATGACCATTTATTTCTTCCATGTTTGCCTTAATACTCTTAAAATGTTCCTCCCAACCACTTTCTCTATTTCTTGATCCGAGTATCCATGCTTTACAAGCCACTTTATAATGTTAATGAAGTCTGATGGACTTTCAAGACCTGCAACATATTCAACTTCTTTATATTCTGGTAGCTTGTTTTTAGTTGTGCTTATAGCTAGCTCCTCCCTGAATATGTGATGGATTGCAACGTGATCTCCATATATTGTATCAGGGCCGAAGGCTACATGATCTATTCCAACTAGTTTGACTATATATTCAAAGTGCTCCATTACCGCTTCTATTGTATGAACCCTATTCTTCATGGTTAGTGTTGTATGTGGAGCAGCTTCAATTCCAATGACTCCTCCCTTCTCAGCCATTGCCTGAATAACTTCATCAGGCTTCATCCTCCTTGAAGACCATAGAGCCCTTGCACCTGCATGTGTAATGAATACTGGGCATCTACTGGCTTCAATGACGTCTAAGGATGTTTTATCTCCTACATGGGCTAAGTCAATGGTTATTCCAAGCTTATTCATCCTATCAACAAGCCTATATCCTAAATCGGTTAGACCATTATCCCTCTTATCCGCCAATCCTGATCCAAACTGGTTACCCTGACTATAAGTTATCCCCATGCATCTTACACCAAAACCATATAGAATGTCAACTTTATCAATGTTTGACCCGATATTCGGAGTTCCCTCAAGATGAATTACTACAGCAACCCTTCCATTATCATATGCATAAATTATATCGTCAACTCTCTCAGCTAGAATCAAGAATTCCTGATGCTTTAAATCTGAGAGAAACATTCCAATTTGATATATGATGTTCCCCCAAGCCCATGGATCCCTAGACTCAATTGATCCAACTCCATCATAAAGCCCAGCAAAAACTCCATCGAGTCCTGATGAAGCCAATCCTTCATAGGCAATCCACATTCTCCCCCTTCTAATATAATCCAAAATTTGAGATGGATCTTCAGGATAAATCTCCAGATGGTCGTGCAGTGAAATTATAACATATTTTTCAAGTATTTCTTGAACTCTTTCCTCCTCACTTTTAGATAATGGTATCTCATATGGTTTAACCCTATCCACCTGCCTAGTAAGCTTGTATTCTTTATAGTCTACACCAGCTTCTAAATATTGATATGAAGTGTATCCATCATATTTTTTAGCCTTCAACATAAATCACCAATGCAAACTATAAGAAGTACTTTCATATAACATTAACATCAGCAAGGTGAAAGTGAATGAAGATTCGTGCATTAACAATTCTCATAGACATTGACGCATTAAAGGAGGATTTATCCTCATTCACATCGAAAATTGTTGAGAAAATCGAAGAAGCCAGTAAAAGGTTTAAAATTGAGATTTGGACCATTAGGTTGGCAGTAACACCTCAATCAATTAGCAAATTAAATGAACTTTGCGTTTTCCTAGATAAAAATATAAATGAAAAAATTAACTATATTGCAATTCCTTTGAATGCAAAGTCTAATAGTGAACCTAACATTATACTTAAGGCTTTAAGTGATTATAATCGGATTTTTACAAGTTTAGCTGGAGGCCTAAGTGAATTGAATCTATTTAGAAAGCTATTGAAAACAACACTTAATAGCTCTAACTATGAAATCTTTATTAAATTTTCATTCACAGTAGGGGGGCATATTGTGACTCCATATTTTCCTTCAGCGACTGCAATTAAAGGGAAGGTTGGAGTGACAGCAGCACTACTCTATATAAACGATCTTATTAAGTCAGTTGGAGATAATAATAACTTAAAAAATAAAGTTAGAATTTGCTATAAAAAGGCTATAGAAGCATTAAATTTTATTTCGAAAGAGATGAATATTGAGAATTTTGGAGTTGACCTGTCACTTTCTCCATGGATGGAGGAGAGTGTTGCAATGTTGATTGAGAAAATTACTAATAACAAGTTTAATAGTCCAAGTACATATTATGGTGTTTTCAAAGTCAATGAGATTATAAGTGAAGCTGTGAATAATAGTCCTAAGATTATTGGCTTCAATGAGGTTATGCTTCCCTATGCTGAAGATTCAAGGTTAATGGAGCTTGGAGAGAGTGGAATGTTAACCGCATATGAACTACTTTCATATACATCAGTATGCGTGGCAGGATTTGATGTAGCAGTTTTACCTAGAATGGACGATAAGACTCTAAAGTCATTCCTACTTGACATATACTCAGTTTTAGCATCTAAGAATAAGCCGTCTGGGATAAGGATGATTCTAACACACAATAAATGGGGTGAAATTGCAACTTTAGGTTTTCTCGGAAAAGCGCCAGTTATGAAGCTAAAGTAATTAAAACTAAGACTTAAAAATACTTCAAATAAAGAAGTTAGTAGGTGACAAGCCATGAAGTTAAGAATGAATGTTGATAAATTAGTGAAAGTTTCAGTTATCGGAGAGGTTTCAAGTCCAGTATTTAGACCAACACCATATAAGATATCGATTAAGGGTGAACCATTGGTATTGCCAGGTGTAGGTGGAATAAGATATAATGTTAGAGTTGGAGATCCAGCAGTTGGATGGATGGCAGACCATGTTGAACCTGGAGTAAGCATTAAAAATTTATCCCAATATCCAGGGCCACAATCAGATGCCCCAAACTATGCATTAAACGTACTTTCATGCATTGGAAATGAAGCAAAAGTAGTAAGTGGAGATGCAAAGGGTGAAAAGGGCTACGTGGTAGGGAAACACGGTGGAATTGAGCATGTCATGATTGACTTCCCAGAGGAGGTAATGGAGAAACTTGTTATAGGCGATAAAGTTCAAGTGAAGGCATTTGGATTAGGCTTAAAGTTACTTGATTTCCCTGAAATAAAAGTAATGAATATTGATCCAACCTTACTTGAGAAAATAGATATTGAAGTTAAAGATGACAAAATAGAGTTCCCAGTAACACACTTAGTTCCAGCTGCAGTTATGGGTTCAGGTTTAGGAGCGAATAATGTCTATCGAGGCGACTATGATATACAATTATTTGATGAAGAGACAAGGAAGAAATATAATTTAGACACGCTAAGGCTAGGAGATTTCGTTGCAATCCTAGATGCAGATCATAGCTATGGAAGAATCTATAAGAAGGGTGCAATATCAATAGGCGTAGTAGTACATACAGACTGTGTAGTTGCAGGCCATGGACCAGGAGTAACAACAATAATGACTTCAAGTACTGGAAAAATAATTCCAAGAATAGACTCGAAAGCAAACATAGCATACTACTTGAAACTTAGACCAGACATTTATAAATAAATTCATTCTCTTCTTTCTATTTTACACA
This sequence comes from Candidatus Culexmicrobium sp., assembly GCF_058356305.1. NCBI lineage: Archaea > Thermoproteati > Candidatus Culexarchaeota > Candidatus Culexarchaeia > Candidatus Culexarchaeles > Candidatus Culexmicrobiaceae > Candidatus Culexmicrobium > Candidatus Culexmicrobium sp. Next base: position 6,141 of record NZ_JBTVBB010000047.1, on the reverse strand, counting down.
GGACAATAATTACGCGGAGTACTACTTTTAAGATTAAATTGTATGAGGTTAATATGTGATTAAAATTGATTGAAGAAATAGTTGAATACTACTTGAAGGCAGGTAAAGCCGTAAAATATGCCAAGGTAAAAATTAAAGGCACGATTAAAGCTAACGCCAGACTAATAGACATATGTGAAACAGTTGAGCAAACAATTAGAAGTCTAGGATGCAAACCAGCATTCCCATGCAACATATGCATAAATGAAATTGCAGCTCATTATACCTCACCAGCAAAAAGTATTAAAAGAATTCCAGTAGGATCACTAGTGAAAGTAGATATTGGCGCACATTATAATGGTTTCATAGCAGACTCAGCTATAACCATTAACATCAATTCTGAATATGAAGAACTCATAATAGCAGTTGAGGAAGCCTTAGAAAATGTAATTAAAATACTAGAACCCAACATTAGAATTTCAAAAATTAGTGGAACAATAGAGAAAACAATTAAATATTATGGCTTCAAGCCAATAATAAATCTCGCAGGACATCAGCTAGAAAGATACAAAATTCACACAGGAAAAATAATACCAAACATTAAATCCTTCAGAGACATGTTCAATAAACTTGAACCAGGATATGCATATGCAATTGAACCCTTCGCGACAACAAAAAATGGAGCAGGAGAAGTTATTGGAAGGCGAGGAGGGCACATCTTTCGTTTAGCTCAAAACAGACCACCAAAAGAAACTATGTCCAGAAACCTATTCCTAGAAATTAAAAGGAAATTTCAAACACTACCCTTCACTAAAAGATGGTTCAAAGACAAAATTGGTAACCCGAAATTTGAAAGATCTTTCAAATACTTAAAAGACAAAAAATACATAAAAGAATATCCGGTAATGGTCGAAGCCAGCGGTGAACCAGTCGCACAAGCAGAACATACGATGATAGTTACCGAGAGGGAAGTAATAGTTATCACATAATCTACTAATAGTAAATAAATTTCAGAAGCACATTGTCCAGCTTTTATAATGCTTTTAATTTCACATCGCACATTTTTGTCTTCGCCCACCTAGGACTTTCTATACAAATACTACTACTCTCAATGATGTCATTTAATGATGTCTAAATATTCTACCATTACTACATCTAATCTTCCTCACAATCAACAATGAATTATGATAAAACTTAACATATTTCAATAGAAAAAGAATACGTGGAATAAGCTAATTTTATGGTAAATCCTATATGCCAACTTGCTAGGCAGAGTCTTTGAAGCATCATGCATAATGCATGAACACTTGAAACAACCACTATAACTTTACCTTGAACTTCAAGAAAAGCCTTAACTATCCTAATTCTTGAAAGAAGGAGTAACTATGGAATTCTTATTTTAAAGCTTCACTATCTTTGAGTTTTCCAGCGAAGAATCCTATGCTGATTTTAGGTTTGTTTAATAGTCTTTCAATTACATCTGAGAAGCTTTCGCCTTCTCCTTTTAATTTAACGAGTTTCTCATAGATTTCTTCTCTAACTGTTATTGTTTTCATATATTAATACGTTATTTTGAATTGTTCTCATTAGGTCTAATTATCGACTCTAGAAATGAAGTTAGTTGGTTTATGTTTGGGTGAATTGGTTCTTTGTGTGATATGTAGTAGGCTGCCAGTGCATTTGCGACTATTAATCGTTCTTTATCCTTGAGTTTTATTCCCCATCCATAAATGTTGCCTGCATTCCATGAATCTCCTGCACCTGTAGTTCTTAGCACTTTAACTTTGAATGCTGGTGCAATTGTTATTTTCCCATTGACTGCAGTTGCTGAAAAGGAGGTGGTGTGTAGATCTATTCTAAAATTGACTTCTGACGATAATTTCTTTAAAAGTGGTTGTAAATTTTGATTACTTTGTTTTATGTTTAATGCTTCAAGTATTTGTTTTAGCTCATTTTCATTAACGCCAAATGCATCAATTAAGTCTTTTTCCAATATTTTCTTTAGAAGTACTTTTAATTCTTGTTTCTTTGACGTTGGATCTCCAATGTCTAGATATGTTTTCCCTTTTCCTGATTCTTTAACTCTGCTAAATACTTCTTCTATTAATTGTGTGCCCCTATTATTCATGTTCCAGCTGAAAATTGCTATGAAATCAGAGTTTAAAATGATTTCATAGTCCTCATTTGTCAATTTTTCTGGACCGAAGTTTTGTCCTGGACCTGGATAACTAATCATTATATTAACTCTTTCATCTTCGACTTTTACTTCAAGTGCTGTTGTTAAGGCTTGGTTCTCTCCAACTTTAACTCTACTTAAATTCACGTCTTCACAGAAAAATTTTAGAATTAAGTATCCTAGTTGATCTGTTTCTGTTATTAAGTTTATATCTACTCCTAATCTTCCAAGTGCTGCAGCAAAATTTGCTGCACATCCTCCTCTCAATAGAAATTGTTTTCCTTTGAAGATGTTTCCTCCTTTCCGTCTAGCTACTGATTTTAAGTCTTCTATTATTTGATTGATAGAATTTGGGAATATTATGAAGTGATCTATGAAGAAGTCTGGTAATGCTGTTACTTTGAATTTTGGTTTAGAATCCTTCAATTTATTGACTAGTTTTGCTATTTGGTTTTTATTCATGTTCTCATCCACTTATTGTATGCCGTTGCTAGTCTTGTGAGTGCTAAGTGAAAACTCTTACTTATGAAATATCTTCCTTCATCAGGTCTATAAGTTATGAATCCTAATGGTACTAAAAATTCAGATATGACTCGATATGCTAAGCTTTTCTTATTTTTACCTATCCTTTCATTAATTAATGCTGACATTTCACTGTCATTGATCCAAAATGGTTTTCTTCCATGAATTTTAGCTATTTCTTTTATTCCCTCTAGAATGATTTTTGCCGCCTTCTTATATTCAACAGCTCTAGTGAATACAATGTTAAGTATGTCATCCAACATCATATTGCTTCTAACTTCTGAAGCAACAAAGTACATATATCCGGTTCTTCTTCTCCTTTGTTCTAGTTTGCGTGGCATGTTCTCATATAATTGTAGTCTACATGACATTGAAATACTTGTTGAATAAGATAAATAGAAGCTATACATATTAATATTTGGATTAGGGGTGTAAAAATTATTGACTGAAGAAAATGTTTACTATCGGCAAATTCTAGATAAACTCTACAATTTTATTGCGAGAAAAAAGGGTAAAGTTAATTTTGATGAGCTAGTTAAATGGGCTGAGACAAATAATGTTGGAAGCATAACTTTAAGCATTGCTTTAAATGACTTAGTGAATTGGGGTAAAATTCTAGCTCCTGAAGGCTTTTTTGAACCTGAAAATTATGTTGTTGCCCTTCCAGTACCACGTTCAGTAAAAATTATTGAAAATAGAGAAGAGGAAAAGGTTGAAAGGAAGGTTGAAGAAGGGGAGAAGCCTAAAAAAGTAAGGGAAGAGGAGATGCTTAAAGCTAGTTTAGAGAGAAAGGAAGAAAAGCGGGGTCAAAGTCAAGCTGTAGTCACTGTTGAAGTTAAAGAAGAGGAAATTCCCAGTCGAGAGGAATTAGAGAGTATTGATGATGAAGATCTTCGACATGCAATTGAATATTTAAATGATTATTGGAGTGTAGGTGTAATTAGATTTCTTCAAGACTTAAAGGCTATGGGTATTCCCAACCCCGACTTGATATTAAAGAAGCTAATTAACATGGAGTATGTTACATATTTGCCAATAGGTGTAATTAATGCTACTTCTAAGCTTCCAAAGGTAAAGAAGCCTAAAAAATTGTCGGAATTTATTTAGGACAACTTTTCATGAGGCAGCAATTGGTTTGTAGATAATTACCCTTCTATTCTTTGTTACTTTCATTATTTTTCCTTCGTTTTCCAGCTTTTCAAGAAGATTCTTAGCAACACTTAATCTTAAATTATATTTCAATGCAATAGATGAAGGAGTTATATAACGCATACTATGAACTTCATTTTTAATTTGTTTAACTAATTCATCTGAGACGAGAATACTCCTAATGTTTTTCTCCATTACCTCATATTTCCTCTTTCCACGTAGTGTTTTTAGCTTTGCCAACATCTGTTGCTTTTCCATTTGAGTTATACTTTTCTTGTGTTTCCCACCCACAGCAAATCACCTCTTAAGGTGAGCTGTAGGTAGGGCTAATTAAATGATTGAAATATTACCAAATTAAATTTTTCTAGTTTTGTTAATGATTTGATTAGGTTAACTTAAAGGCTTTTAAGATCTCCTCGCTTAATGGTCTTTTTGTCTTTAGGGGCGGCCTTATATCATTAATGGACATACCCCAAACCATTGCCATAACCATGTATCCACCGAAGGACCTGTCTTCCAGTGTTGATGGAATTATTTCCTTTGCCCTATACTTTACTCTTAGGTAGGATAAAACTTTTTCAGCCATTTCATGTGGAAAACTTCTAGCTTTAAACATAACGAATACATTAGTTCCCTGTATAGGTTTTGAAACTAACGATTTATTGAATTCAAAGAAGTCTTTCCATTTCTTCTTGAAATCCTTGTAATTATCTAGGTATGCCACTGTAAAGAAGCCGCATTGTGGAAGTATTAGTCTTGTTAGGTCTACTATGTCTATTGGTGGATTTGCAAATCCACCATATTCAACTAAATCTACTAGACTTGAAATTAGTGATGTTATAATAATGTTTGCTCTGTCTACTCCTTCTCCAACTGTTTGGCTAAATTTCATCATTAATTCATTATCAAATATTAATGGGCTTAACCCCTTAGCAAGTAGATTTTTTAATCCAAGAATTGCATTTCCAATTAAGAGTTCACCTTCACGTCTAAAGGGAATAGTACAAAGTGGAATCACCCTTAAATTTAACTCCTCTCTTATATCATTGGCGATTTCTCCAATGGTCATTGTGCCACAGCCACCGCCCAGACTGGCAATTGGCATAGCAATTTTGAACTTATGTTTTCTATGGAGTCTCTTCAACTTATTTAGTACTTTTCCTTTATCCGTTTCATAAGCTTTCAATCCTAATTTCGGATCTTTTCCAGCTCCATAACCACTTAAAACTTCTTCTCCAATAGTTGAAAATATAAAGTTACTATATGAAGTAATTTTTCTCTCTTCAAAGTATGTTTTCACTCTTTCATGATCCTTCTTACTCGTGTTCATTGCAAAGAAAAAGTTTTCAGGGCTTCTAAGATTCTTGAAGGTTGCATATGCTATTGATAGAATTCTTTCTCCACCACTTCCACAACCAACAAATAATATTCCACCCATAATAACCACTTTCCACTAAAAATCTCTACTTAAAACATATTGCTAATTTAAATTATTAAGCCTATTGCTTTAAGTAAATCATGTATATTGAACAAAATCTATAAGCTTCGTTTATTTTTTGTTTAAATAAAAATTTATAGTATTAAATGAATAATTGTTTTAGATTAACTTAACTTCGAGCTATTGGGATTATGCATATGAACTTTAACGGTTTTTTACCTATATTTATGAGTGAATGTTTAATATTTGGTGGTATATATGCAATATACCCCTCACTCGCGTGATACTCTTTGTCACCAACTATAACTTTCGCTTCACCTTCAAGGAAAAATACTTCATGCTCCCAAGGATGTGAATGTAATGGTGTGTTGCCATTTATATCAACTTTGAAAAGTCTCATTGCAAAATTAGGTGCACCATCTTGCTTTGATATTAACCATCTTATCTAGTCTTTTAAGTTGAGGTTAAAAAAGAGAAACAGCTCAAAAACAAATGAAACAACCGACATAAATCCTTAATAGAATTTTATCGGTAATGAAAAATGCAATATAACGTAAATTATACATATCTAGGTTTAACGTATTCGTCGAGATAATAGGCTTTAATGAAGCGTCTTCTATCTTCGACACGTGATATTTCATTTATTAGAGCATTAACTAGGTCCACTAAAGCCTTTTGTATTATGTTTTTTAGATCGAAATCTTTCCTGAAAAATCTATGGTATTCCTCTAGGAAATCAACGATTGCTCTAGGGACCTCAACTAATACCTCTATCATTTCACTCATAAGGCAACACCATATAAACATAATATTAAACAAATATTTATTTATTCTGGGAAATAGATAGCTTATAGATAAATCATAGATGATAAATAGA
>NZ_JBTVBB010000046.1:0-9454 GCF_058356305.1 Candidatus Culexmicrobium sp. | reverse complement strand
AAATCTAGTTATTATTGCCTCTAAATTTAGAGTATTTGAAGAGGTATCAAATCTTATTTGCACAATCCTCCAGAAAGGAAAAAGGAAGTATCTTACTAAGTTGAGGTATAACTCTTTTGGAAATCTATCAGGCGTTAATTTAATTTTAGCCTATAAGGCTGTTTCTAGAGCCATAGAACATTTTATATTTAAATCTCTATATGAGGCTGGTTGGACAATATTTTCTAATAAAAGAGTCTTTAACAAAATGATTAAACATTTTATGATAGATCTCAGAGAACCTATAGATCATTATGTTAACCTCTATCGTGGCATTAGACTCTCGGCTCTTGTTTTATCTGTCTATGACTTTTTCGGGGCAAATTATCCCTGCGTCGGGTTATGCGTTGATCCCGTAATAATCATGGATATACTAAAGGATCTTAAGGCATTTCTAGATGAGGGAATGGAATATCATGAAAAAAAGGCTCTTCTTAAAATTGTTAATGGAGAGTTAGAAAGACTATATGGTTATAAAAAGATAAAATTTCAAGCTTGGGATTTATTGAATTTTAATAGAAATTATGCTGAGATAGTCAGATTGTTTAAAGTTGGAAGTGAGTGGAAACCTGAAGTTAAAGAAGTCAGCTTAGATAAATTATATCCATTACGTAGACCAGAAGTCATAGATTACATGTTGAGTACCAAATATAAGTTGAATGAAAGGCTAACTACAATAATTAAGAGAGAATCTTTTCATATAACGAAAAGTGGTAAACGGGATCTTCAAGCTTCATTAAAGCGATATAATATAACACTAGCTTTTGTGCGTAAATTAAATGAAATCATTAAAGGAAACAAATTTTTGAATGAACTAAATATAGTGATAAATGAAGAACCGCTTATGATTCTTACCGAATGGTAGAGAAACATGGATAACAGAAATCTTGTGTTAAGAGGTAAGCTACTGGGCCCAATACCTTTAGCATTCCGTGGTCCGCTATATGTAAGGGAACAAGCTGTTTTTAATCCGTATCTTGGTTTAACGACTTATGGTCCATATAGGGCAGTCAACATTAAAATATTGCATTTTATTCCTAAGGAGTGGAGTCATCTTATTCCCAATCAGCTTACAGATGCACTATCTTGGCAATTGATCAATATTTTGGATACTTTCTTAAAGAAAGCTGGTAAAAGGGTGAGTATTGAAAATGAATATATTAATAGGCTATCCTCAATAGTTTCTAGAGATATTTCCCAAATGAAAAGTACGGTTCAAGATCTATTGTCTATTATTGATCTTTATAAAGACAGCGTGGTGCTTGTTCCAATACCTATCCGAAATTTAGGTAGGGAGAAGTCTAAAGAAATTTATGCCAAAATGAAAAGTATAGGACTGCGAGAAGGATTTGTTACGCAATTTTATTCTGATGAAAGGACTTTAAAGGCTGTGAATACAGGAAGGAAAGCCATTTTACTTAATTTAGCGTTAAATATCTTAGCCAAAGCTGGTGGAATACCTTGGGCACTTTATAAGCGGCTTGAATATGATGTTATTATTGGTTTGAGCTGGAGTCTCAGAAAAATTATAGGTTTAACAACAGGACCCATAGCTAAATATTATGGCGTAGTGCATCTTTTTAGCAATATTGGTATATGGGAAAATTTTAGATCATTTATCTGTGAAAGTAAAGAAGAAACCTTAATTTATGCTCTTCAAGAATCACTAAATTTGATGATTAAATTATACAGGGGGGAGACAAAATATAATAGAGTTTTGTTGATGGTCCGAGAGTTGTTGAAAGAAGAGGTGATAGACAAAGTTTCTCAATACCTTCAAGAAAATGCTGGATGTAAACTTGAGGTAGCGTTGGTTACTGGTAACGTCCCAGTCAGACTATATGATTTAGGTTATGTGAATTATTTAATTCCTAAGGGATTATACTTTTTCAGTTCGGATGATGCCGCATATATCGCTACGACAGGTAGATTGCCACAAAGTCCTCGCTTCTTTGGCATAGGAGTCCCTAAGCCCATAAGAGTTAGGCTTTTATATTGCACAGGGGACAGGTACGGAGCATTAATAAGAGCAATAAATGCGACTTATGCTCTTACAGCTATGAATTGGAGAAGCTTTTTTGGCTCGCTAAGAATGCCAACACCAATACATTATTCAAAGATTGTGGCTCAGCTGTTTTCGTTGATGACGCCATATGATATTGAGTACTCATTCAATAAGATAGGTAACTACATATATAAACCCAATAAATTTGAGGATAGACCATGGTTCATTTAAAGACGTATCTAATAAGAGATAGCCCGGTATATTTGGAATTGAAGGACATGTTGATGGTACTTGATAGTATAAAAGAACCAAACAAACTGTGGTCCTCTAAGATCAGCAAGGATAGAATAGATCTCTTTATTTCTTCTGTGATTCTTTGGTTCACTCATAATGCATATAGAAAACTCGGACTAAAAACAGAGCTTAAAGCTTCCTATCAGTCATTAAAAAGTTTCTTGAAAATAAAACTTCTTAATGTTAACAAACTCAGTGAACTTTCAATTGAAGACCTGTATGAAATTTTCCAATGTACTTGCTCATTAATTAAGAACTATGCAGAAACAAGTGAAATTGAGGGTAAACTTATAAAGCTAATTATTAATGAACACAGACATTTCAAAAAAATAATTTCTGTTTACAATCCATACGAAAAACCATTATCTTCACTGATTTCCCTTTTGGCTATTTATTTGATCAATAAGGAATATAGACGAGATATTCTTGAAGATATTTTGAATGAATATGTTTTACATCTAAAGGAGAAAAGACCTCATGCTGATCCTGCAGCCTTATACTGGATAACTGAGGTACTGCTTAGTATAGCGAACATCAATAGAGTAAAAAGTAAATATGAAAATCAGATTATTAGTGTTATACGTTTAATTGAATCGATAATTATTGATTATTATAATCGCTATGAAGATATCGAATATATTCCCCTGGATCATGCATTGTGGTATTATCATACACTTGAAAATTATATAGGCATACTCAGTAAAATGAAGATTTCAATAGATATCCATATTAGGAAATTTCATGATATTTTAATGAAACATCTATTAACTTTTGGCAGAATTTCTTGGTTAAAATGTGCCTATGGTGCCTTAATATATCGTATGCGATTGAATAAGAAAAACTTAAAAGATGAAGTGAAAGAGGACAAAAAAGTTGACACCTATATGGATTTAGTGACTCTATGTCTTCTTATAGGCGCTTATGAAAGAATGAGAAAACATATCATTAGCTTTTTCACTGAATATGACCAAAGATTTTTTAGTAAGACTGAAAAAGTTGCGTTTATTATCGCCTCTTTATCCTTTTCGATAGGTTTCTTTATGATATTAGTATTAATTCCGTTAGTTTTAAGGGATTGGTATTTTCATTTTGTTTTATCAATACTTATGCCCTTACTTAATCACTTAAGTGCTCTTTTCATAATCCCAATAAGCTTTTCTCTGATGTTTTTTGGTCTAAATATTTTTTATTCTCTAGCTAAAGGAAGAATAAAAACAAAAAGAGACATGATGTCTGTCTTAATAAATCTTCTCAAAAAGTTAAAGGATATTTTACCATTTTAGCTCGCTATAAACTAGCTTTGATATAGTAGGTTTTCTTTAAAAATCAATGTAACAGCATTATTTCAGATGACTACTTATGAATTAAATTTATAACTGTAAATGGTAAATTTAATTTTCGAAGTAGTTGGCCCGGAATGGCCCGGATTGGGGCCTAGGCCTTACATGGAGAGCTCAGTTTGGTTAGAGCGCCAGCCTGTGGCGAAAAAATTTCGCAGAAAGCTGGTGGTCGCGGGTTCAAATCCCGCTCCGGGCCTCCATTATTAATCCTATTCTGGACTACTTTATTGTAAGCTATTTGTCTTTGAAGCTCTGAGATTTGGTCATTTCCCTTCTCGGCTGAGCGTTCTAATGGTGTTGCGACCACAGGCCTGGATTTGGAGTCAACTATTGTTGTTGACTCCTTCTCCTTCATTGAGGCTATTGCCTCTTCCAGAGCTCTCGGGGGAATCCAGGCTCCCCGCATCTGAAGGTTTATTGCTGCTATTATGTCTCTGTCTAGGGTGAGGTTGCATTGTGGACATTTTCTCATCCTGTCTTTTAGTTCTATTAGTCTGCTTTGGCATTTTGGGCATGTTCGGGACGTATTTCTCGCGTCAACATATTTTACTGGTAGTCCATGCCATTTCAGCTTATACTCTAGCATTTTCTGTATTTTTCTTACATCCCATTTTGATAATTTCCTGTTCATTGACTTTGATCCATCGAGTATTCGACGCTTTATTCCTTTCAAATCTTCTAGTATTGCTCCGTAACCATGTTGAGCTAGTTCTTCTACTATTTTTGTTGTTAGTTTGTGTATGAAGTCGTTTGTTCTGTTCAATTCTCGCTTCGAGTATTTTTGTAGTAGCTTTTTTGCTGTTTTTGGCTTTCTCTTAGATAGCTTGTGTATTTTTCGTCTTTTATTTTCGTAGACTCTGTGTATGTGGTATAGTGGCTTTAAGTCGTAGCGCTTTATCTCTCCATTTATGTAGGCTGTTATGTTTGTTAGGTTTATGTCGAAGCTTGCCCATCCCTTTGACTCCTTTAATTTTACTGTTTTCTTTAGTGTTAGTATTAGTCTGTCTTCTGTTAGGAGTAGTCCTCCTATTTTTTGGAAGTCTTTCGGTATCCATGGATACTTGTTTAAATCAATTATTATGTAGCGTTTGTAGGGTTCAATGCTTATTCTGAGGATTCCATTTTTGTAGCTGAATAGAGTTGTTTTTATGTATACGATTTTTCTTCTTACTTTCGGCTTATTCTTAAATGTTCCACTGTTGTAATTTGAGATCCAAGACCTTAGTATGCTATAGGCCATGTCCATGGCTGAATCTACATAGTTCCTCGTAAACCTCCAGTTCTCCATTAACTTATTTCTTAATTGTTTTTTGAACTCATTAGTTATCGCTAGCCTTGCTTTTCTCTTTTCTGTGTATTGTATGCATTTTAGCATTTCTTGGAGTGCTTTGCATTCTATTTTGTAGTATGCTTCTATGAGGTCTTTTGGTGCATTTATGGGTATGCTTCTTGCCTTGTATACTTCTATTGTTGTTTTAGTGTTTTCTTGCTCAGCCGAGTTTGTTTGGGGTGAGCCCCAGTGCCCCAAACATTTCTCATTGTTCTCTAGTTTTCTCTTTCTCTGTTTTCTGCCCTCGTTTGAGGGCTTTTCTCTGTTTTCCATCTGCCCAACTCCTTCGCATCTCTGCTTTATTGGCTTTGGCTTTGATTGCGGAGCTGGGCAGATGGGTAAAGAAGGAGGGATTAGTTGGTGATGGGCTCGCTTTAATGTTTATTGGTGGGCGGAGCTAGGCTTTGGGCCTAACTCTTTCGCCTCGCACTGTATGTGCTGTATTCTATCTAATTCAACCTATGCGTGTCTTCATCCCCACTTTTGTGGGTTTAGGCTTCCTGCAGCAACCTATTGATTGCTGCATTCATTTTTGAGGGTGTGGAGGATTCTCCATGCTAGGCTTGTTAGACTGTATCCATACTTGGTCCATTTTGCTAGGCCGTGTTTCTGCAGTAACTTCCATTGGGTTGTTGTTGCTTGGTTTAGTGCTGCGTTTATTAGTGTTGTTTTTAGCTTTGTGTTCCATTGGATTCGTTTTAGTTTTGTGTGGGCTGGCTCGCTTGGCTTTATTGCCCCCATTTTCTGTATTGTTTTTGGTGTGTCTATGATTTCTAGGAGTTGGTTTTCGGTTGTTGTGGCTTTGGAGTCTATGCTTACTGTTTTTATTGGTGGCTGCCAGAATTCATTTAACTGGGTTGACTTGTAGAATTTGGGGTATGGGTGGGTTGGCTTTGTTTTTGGCTCTAGTTTTCTTATTATTTGTTGTATTTCTTTTGGATTTATTGTGATTTTCTGCTGCTTTTGGGGTTGATGGATTTTAAATGGTTTTCCTTTGCTTGATGTTGCCTTTATGATTTTTGGTGTGATTGTGACTTGTATTAGTGTTGGCTTTATTTCCGGTGTTTTTATGATGCATTGCCCTGTTTTTAGGTTTGCTACTATTTTCTCTATTTTTTCTGTTTCTTTTTCTGTGTAGGCTAGGTCTCTTAGTAGTTTTCTTCTTGTTTGGTGGTCTTCTATTCTCATTATTATTTTTAGGCTTGTCATTGCGGTTATTTCTTGGTTGAGTAGTGTTGGTGTTATTGAGATTATTCCTATTCCATGTTTTCTTGCTTCTTTGTATAGTTTTGTTAGTGTGTTTTCTGGTGGTGTGAAGTGTTCTGCTAGTGGGATTGTTTTTTCTTTTGGCGCTGTTCGGTGGGCTTCATCTATTATTACTATTAGGTTTAGCTTCTGGTTTGTTGTTTGGGTGTAATTGTAGAGTGTGCTTAGTAATAGTTGGGTTGCTAGGATTTTGGCTGTGTCTGTTGGTAGGCTTGATAGGTCTATGATGTTTATTCCTTTTATTGGAAACCTTGGTTTTCCTTTGCAGTCTAGTGGTGTGTTTATTATTGGCTCTATTCTTCTCCTGAGGGCGTCGCATGCATCTCTATGTTCTCTTTTTTCAAGTTTGCTTCTGAGTACTTCTAGTGTCTTATAGAGTTTTGTGAATGTTAGTTTTTCCATGTTTTCTATTATGGTTGATAGTAGGTGGTATACTAGTGGTGTTGGTGTTGATTTGAAGGCTGCATAATAGTATTGGTTGAATAACTCTTTTATTACTGGTTTTGGATGGCTGAATATGTTTAGGTTTATTTCTTCAAGTTTCAGGGCGTGTTTTGGGTGGGCTTTTGCTATCTGCCCTGTCCAGTCTATGGCTAGTATGTTGAATTTCTCCTTCAATTCCTCTATGAGTTGGCATGCTAGACTTGTTTTCCCGCTTCCAGTTACTCCTATTATTATTCCGTGGATTGGCTTGTTTAATGGGATTTGGAATTTGTCTAGTGGTTGGCTTGTTTCTGTTAATGTGTAGCCGATGGTTATGCTCTGCTTGGAGGTTTCTTGTACATGTAGATTAGGTTGTGGTCTGGATATGGATGGAGGATTGATGGTAAGTATTCTTCATTGGTTATGATGGATGTTTTGAAGGCTTTTGTCGGTATTCTCTTTACAACCTCTATGTTTATGAATGGTGTGGATTTATGGCTTTGGCTGGTGTAGTTGGCTTGGTTTAGAGTTGGGTGTAATGTGAATAGTCCTGTGTTGAGTGTGCTTTGATATTTTCTCTCCGTGCATATTAATTGTATTGAGATTTCGACTAGATCTTCTGGGCTGGAAAAATCTTCTTGAAGCTTTTCTTCTCTAGTTAGTTTTTTGATTTCATTTTTTGCTTTTAGCCTTTTTATTGGACCGGGTTTTCCAATTTGTATTATTAGTATGTTTTTTCCTCGTAGCTTTCTTATGTTCCATAGTGTTTTGAAGCTTGGTAGTTGAGTGTATATTTCCCCTTTAGCTTTTATTGTGTAGACTTTACACTTTAAATCTTCACTGTCTACTTGAATTTTCCATGGTAGTGCTTTAACCTTTTTTATTGGGGGTTTTGTTTTGACTATTTTTGCAGTGTAGGTTTCGCTTAGAATTTGCCTTAACAGGTTTGCTGCTTTTCTCTCAGCTATGTAGTAGACTTCTCCCTCCATGACTATTACATATATTTTTCCAATCTTGTTCCATGGAATTCTTAGTTTTGGGTTGTTTGTCTGCTCTGCTTCTACTAGTTTTAAACATGTTTTGTTGTTGTTTAGTTTTATGGTGTGTGGTGCTAATTGTCTCGCTGCATATAGTAGTAGGCATATTGAGGTTATGGGTGGGGTTAGCCAAGTCATGATGGTGTAGATGTTGTTTAGGAGTGTGAGGATTAACTTTAACTTATCTATGATGCCGTTTAGGTTGATTGTTGAGAGGAGTATTCTCCCTCAATCTTATAGGCTATATAGGTATATTAAGGCTGTTTATGGGGAATTTCATTAGCTATGGAGATTAAAATTTATTTTGGTGGGATTATGTCTGTTAGGGTTCGTGTTGATGGTAGGGGTAGAATTGTTTTGCCCAAGGAGTTTAGAGATCTTCTCGGCATTAAAGAAGGGGGATGAGCTTGTCTTGATGCTTGAGGGGAATAGAATTGTCTTGGTGAAGGCTGAAGATCCCTTTGAGGTTTTAGGGAGAATTTTAGGCGATTTGACTTTTAGTTGTGAGTTGAGAAAGATTGTTGAGAGGAGGGCTTTGGAGGAGGTTGAAAAGAGATAAGGCGGAGCCGACTTAATGGTTTTAAAGGTTTTGTTGAGACTGGTTTTCTCTTATCACTTAATCCAAAGGATAAACATCATGATTGGGGGAGTTAAAATTTGCTTTATTTTATGGTTTTGTATAATCTTTACATTTGTCAATAGTTAGCTCTCTCGGTAAGTTCTCTAATTCTTTCATCTTCTACTTTTGCCTCCTCTTCTCTAATTTTTAGGAACTCTTCTATTTTCCCCGTGGGCTTTATGTTTTCAATGAATTCTGCTAATGTTTTAGGTTTCCTTAGGATTATGCTGTTAGAGGTAATTATGGCGTCTAATATTTCTCCCTCTCTTATGTCAAGCTTCTCTCTGACCTCCTTAGGTATGGTTATAGTGAATCTCTTTCCAACTCTTATTTTCAAGTATGTGCTCTGCTCATACAATTCTAGTTTCCTCCAACTTAAGCCATCATAAATTAGAAACATAAATATTTCTGAAATATCAGAAACATAATTCTCTAGTAGACTCAACCTCTCGGTTTTATTGTCAATATTGTAATTAGATAAGTTTCCCAATGAACCTTGTAAATTACTCTTATGTCTCCTATTCTTATTCTGAAGGTGTCCCTTAGCCCCTTCAACTTCTTTATGTCATATAACTCAATTGGTATTGGATTTTCTCTTAAAATTATTAGTAGTTCTAAGATTCTTCTCCTGTATGGTTCCGGAATCTTTTTGAGGTTGCTTTTTGCTCTATGCGAAATCTTAACTTGGAACAATTTAGCTTAGCTCCCTTAAAAGCTCCTGTAGAGTTATGTAGCGTCCTTGTTCAACTTCTCTTATTGCTTCTATAATCTCTTTTCTTTCCTCTTCTGTTGTTTCCTCCTCTTCAAGTAGCATTGCTCTTAGTCTTAAAAGCTCTAACTAGAGGTTATCTAGCTTTTTTAGGATTAGTTTGACTTGTTCTTCATTTAATTTCACAGTCATGTCAATCGCATATACTTGTATTTTCTGCCATTTTTATTTTGCTGCTGGTTTATGAGAATTTTCATTACTACTGTTATTCATTGGAATGTTTATTCTGTTAGTTTTTAAGATGGATTTACTTGTGGAGCTTTTACATGTTATCTTGATGTGGATATATCTATTAGGGTTTGTGTTGATGATAGAGATATTGGTCTTGTTTT
>NZ_JBTVBB010000045.1:0-5030 GCF_058356305.1 Candidatus Culexmicrobium sp. | reverse complement strand
TAAGATAAAAATTAATGAACAAGTAGCCTTTAAATGTACATATTCTGTTACAAGGAAAATTGACGATGAAATAATTGTTAAATGGAGTATAGGAGCAGAAATAAGTTGGGAAACAGCAAATATTGGAAAGTCTTTAATAATGGATGTCAATCCTAATAGTATCGGTTACATATCCTTTAAGGCAATAGTTCATTATGAATGTTGGGAATACGATGAACCAGCTGATGGAGATGAATACTTTAGAGAACATAGAGTATATGTAACATACTATTGGCCAGAAACACTAGACACAATTAAAGGTACAGATGATATAACAGGAACTCAAGAATTTCTCGAATCAGCTCCTGGTCAAGGATGGGATCAAGTTGCAACTATAATCTATCTTCACTCCGATATAAGCTATAGTTTTGCAATTCCTGTAGGGACATTTGTTAAAGTACTATTGTCTTGGGCTGGTTTTCCAGCAGCATTGAAAGTTCCTATAGATGTAGACTTAGTATTAAAACATACGACAGCTATAAATGCTGATGCTAGGATTTATGCTGAGCAAGGATATACCGTCGATGTTTATCGCATTGAAGTCTGGCGTACATTAAATGCTTACTATCACATTCCAGCATGGGCATTAATACTAAAAACCCATTGAGTTCCATATCATTTTTTACTTAATTGTATTAAAGTAACGGAGAAGATTATTGATGTATATAGCGAGGGTTTGGTTTTTCACATTCTGACTAATAGTTTCGCCATGATCAGAACTGTTTTGAATCATAATTTCATCATTATATTTGTAAGCTAATTTAATATTAATAGAAGAATAATAATTGAAAAAGCATTAAAGCATAGAAGATAAGTTGATGATCAATGACTAGAAAACGCAGTACAAATGCAGTGTATCTCGAGCCGAAAACAGCAGAATTATACTTAAATTTAAGTGAAGATGACCCATTGAAGAAAGCCATTGACAAGGCACTAGACATCTTAAAGGAAAACATGTTTGCAGGAGAACTAGTGAGAAAAGGATTGATTCCAAAATACTATGTTAGAAAATACAGTGTAAATAATCTTTACCGTTTAAGACTTGATAGGAAGCGGAGGTTCTGCTACACCATCGTAGCAGATGAAGAAGGAATAAAAGTAATCATCCTAAAGGTATTCCCAGACCATAAATCCCTAATAGAAGATTCGGATAATGACGCAAGGAAGGGATCTTTTTTCTTTGATATTAAGTGAAAAAGGTTAATGCTTTTATTTCTTTTCGCTTTAACTTACCCCTTTCTTCGATTTTTGCTATCTTTTTTAATCTTTCTAGAATGTTGATTGCTTCTTCGCAGCTTTTTATTTTGATTTGCCATGTATTATTTTTTATTTTCTGTAGATAAAGTATATTTTTCATTTCTTCCTTTAGGTTTTCTTTAACTTTTTTGAGATAACTTATTGCATTGTCTATGTTACCATTTGAGAAGTTTAGGGCGTCTATGGCTTTGTTGTAGGATTCAACTATTTCTCTTGCTTTGAATACTCTTTCTTTATGGGACAGATAATGATTCCTCAAGTTGATTAAGTTTATTTCTCTCATTACTTTGAGTTTAAAGACTAACTGTTCGGTCAAATTTTTTCTTTTTATGCGTCTAGTCAACATGTTTATTCTATTTTCTTTATTTTCTAGTTTTTAGATTAAGATTTCTCTACAACTAGTTTTAAGGTATTTAATATTATTGGTTTAAGCGTTAATGTTTAATACCAATCAGAATTATTGCTTTAAAATTTGTTCTTGAGCTTGAGGGAAAGAGAGGACTATTTATTGAATTTCAAAGCTTCTTAATATTTGGCTTATACTTCCTTCTCGGATAATTTTCCCTTTATCTATTAAGACGTATCTGGAGGCAAGTTTAGTTAAGGTTACTATGTCATGAGCTGCTATTATTAGACATTTACCATTGAACTTCTCATTAATATAGTTTACAAGTTTTCTTCGCATTTTTAGGTCTAGATTTGCTGTTGGTTCATCTAGAAGTAGTATTTCTGGTTCTAAGACTAATGCTCTGGCTAAGGATATTAATTGTTTTTCTCCTGCTGAAAAACCTGCTTTTTTATTTGCTATTTTCTCTAATCCAAGTTTTCTCATTGTTTCTAAGCTTTTTTCGTATGCTTCCTTTCTTGAGTATCCATGGAGTGTCAATGCGAATGCTATATTGTCTAAGGCGGTTCTTCTTAAAATTATTGGTTTCTCATGTACGTAAACTATTTTTTTACGTAAATGTAATTTCGTTTGTTCATTTGCATTCCAATAGTCTATATTATTAATTAAAACTTCACCTTTAACTGGTTTATAAATGCAGGCTATCAATTTTAGAAGTGTTGTTTTACCTGATCCATTAGGACCTATTATTCCTATAGCTTCATTTAAATTTGTTTTTAATGAAATGCCTTTTATTACGTAATCTTTTCTGTTGTAGCCGAACCATAAATTTCTTACTTCAATCAAGATATGTCCACCTCAAAATTCTAAGAGCTAGTGAGAGAGTAATTGAAACTAATAGCAAAATTAAGCCTAATAGTATTGCTAACTCAAATTCACCTTTACTTATTTCCAGTGCAATTGAAGTTGTTAATACTCTTGTATACCCTCTTATGTTACCTCCAATCATGAGTGCGACTCCCAGTTCCCCTATCGCTCGGGAGAAGCATATGATTATACTTGATAGAATTCCTGGGATAGATTCGGCTATAACTAGCTTGAATACATCTTTTTCTGTTCCACCTAGGGCTAGAGTTAATTCCCAGCACTTCTCATATGTTGACTCCAGCGTATTTTTTAATATTGATATGGCTAGGGGTGAGATGAGTATTGATTGGCCTAAAATCATTGCTTGTGGAGAATATAATAGTTTGAGAAATCCAAGTGGACCTTGATTGCTAAAAATCAAGTATAATGCTAGACCAATAAGAACTGTTGGAAAACCCACTAGAGAATTTATAATCGTGGAAACTGTTTCACTTAGCTTTGATTTGTAGGCTGTTAGAATTAGGGCTATGGGAATTGACCATAATAGAGAGAGAAATGTTGCAAATAATGATATTATTAGTGATCTGAGTGAAATTTCTAATGCTTCTTGAAGCAAAATTTATCCTCCTGAAAGTTCATGCCATATGACCTCTAATTCTTCTAATTTATTTTTAGATGGGTAGAATAAAGATTTACCAAACTCTGTTATCCCATAAGTTGATATGATTTCTTGTCCTTCATCTGATGTTAGGAAGTTGCCGAATTCATTAGCGATATTTCTACCAGGGAATAGACTTGAACATCCATCCTTTGATGAAATGAAGATTTTATTGGCTCTCATCGAACACGGAGGAAAAGCTGAATCAATAAAATCTGTAATTAAATGGTGTGGAGACAATCCCTCTAATCCAGCCATAAAAAACAAGTACAGTCGACTAATATTCAAACTAATCTCAAAGGGCTTCATTATTGAAGAACCCTCAACTAGAACAAAAAGAGTAAAGTTAACAGGATTTGGAAAAGTATTCGCAAAAGCCCTAAAACTAATTGCAACAAGTCCACCACCAAAAAGAGAAACTAAACCAGTATTTTATTACGATTTAAACACTGAATTTAATGACACTTTAACTTCAAGAGACAACCTAAAAAATCTTCCATTAAAAGCGATCCATGAAAAAATTATTAGCTCAAGACACTTAAATACGAAGGTAGCAAGTGTAACTCAAACCTCCTCAATAAATGAATTCACAAGCTTACTCTCTAAACTGGCAAGAGAATTCAAAGATCTAGGAGTGCAAAATAGCTGAGATTTAGTCTCTTAATTCTAGCATGATGTCAGGTTTATTAGTAACTATTCCATTTGCTCCATCTATTTTTAATTTTTTAGCTACATCCAAATCATCAACTGTCCATGGTATTGCCACCAACTTTAATCTTCTAGCAAATGCAATAGCTTTTTTAGTGGCAAGCCTATAATACGGGAGAACAGCTTCAGCTCCAAGCCTCTTAGCACCAACAATGCCATTAACTGGTTTAATGTAGATTAATCCTACATGTGCCTCAGAATTAAAATCTAATACCCTCCTTAAATGCTCAATGTTAAATGAAGTAAACATCACAGAACTCCATAAACCTCTAACTTCAACTTCCTTTAAACTAGGAAGCACAGCTTCATCAACCTTAATTTCAATAAAAACATCAATTTTATTAGCAACTAAGTCTAAAACCTCACCCACTAGGGGTATCCTCTCACCTTCACCTGCATCCAGCTTCCTTAACTCATCAAGACTAAATCCATTGACAAGTCCACTTCCATTAGTTGTCCTATCAACTGTTTCATCATGAATTACAACAGGATAATCATCCCTTGTTACTCTCACATCAATCTCTACTATATCAGCTCCAATTTCAATAGCACGCTCAATAGCTATTAACGTATTTTCAGGTTCATATGCACTCGCACCTCTATGAGCAACAACAAAAAACCTACTCCTAAGATCATCAATCATAATCATCAACGATACCTCATAAATTACTTACCCTATTAATGCTTTAAGATCGGTTTGAACTAGATAATTTTCATAGCTAAATATTTAAATTTTATTTATTTAATTTTTATTTTTATATTATTATCATCGAAATATATTTATGTGGCAATTTTCACTCTTGATATGAGGTTCTTATGTCTGATAAGAGTATTTTAGTGAAAGTAAGACCTCTGATATTCGTTGCATTGATGGTCACTGTTCTAATAGGTATAGTTCAAGTTATTGCAATAGAATTAGATGCTATCCATCTAAGCGTAACTGTAGTTAAGGACAACAAAGTCATCTCTAATGCAAAAGTATATGTTTTTGCAGTTATGCCAAATGGAACATGCTTCATAACTAAAATATCAACTGGACCAAAGGGAGTTGCGGGAGCAACTCTTTCAATAAGAAAAATAATAAAACCAATGTATGATTGGAATAGAAAAGAGAGAAGAAGCTTTACATTGCATCCCGGTTTATATATAACTGCG
>NZ_JBTVBB010000044.1:0-18352 GCF_058356305.1 Candidatus Culexmicrobium sp. | reverse complement strand
GCTAGATTTATTGCTGAGCGTAAGCTTTATCACTGTTTGGGCCGCAGGGTTAAAGGCAACCTTGAATTCTTCATTCAAAAAGCATCACCACATAAACCTGGATTCGTAGTAATATTCCCCAAAATCATAGTCGATCCATTTGGAAACATAGTTAAAGTCAAAGCTCCAAGAAAAGAACACCGCCATGCATATCGTCTTTATGTCGACTATCTCCGCGACATGTACGTTAAGACTGGAGATAAGAAGTGGTGGTATAAATACTTAGGAGTTTCAACAGATCCAAACTGGCCTCTAACACGCTTCAAATATAAAAGACACATGGAGGAAAGCCAAGTTAAGATTCCACGCTACTTGACTGTTTTTGATCCTCCTGAGAAGGTTTTGGGCCGACGATTCTGGCTTGAGCGTGTTTTGGATGGTGCTGGAACTCCGCCTGAACTGAAATGCTGGCTTGATTATGTTCTTGAGGAAAAGGAAGGTGAAGGAGAGTGGTGAATGAAGATAAATTGGAGGAATTGAAGGAAGCTTGGCGTGAGTGTATTAGGAATTATATTAGCTGGTTTATAGGTCAAAACTATAGTAGGATTCAAGCTCAGAACCGAGCTTACACTTTGAGTAGGTTTGCACGTATAATGGTTAAGAATGGACTTGGTCCAGGGGATGTTGATTTTAGGGTTGCAGTTAAGATTATTGATTTAAATTAGCTCCAAATGTAAATTGTTCCTTTTTCTTCTGCATATTTAATTCCCTTTTTAAGTAATATTAGGCCTAGTGGAAAGATAACTATGGCAAATGTAAATAGAATGGATATGTGAATAATTATCATTTGATATGAAGTTTCGACATTAAATAGTAGTTTTCTAGCTGTTGTATAATAGTATTTGAATGGCATTAGATTGCTCATAAAGGTTATTTGGGGTGGAAGTGTTTCTATTGGTATTATTGCTCCAGAGAGGAAGGTGTCTAGCCAAGTGAATAACCATATTAATATGCTTCCACCTTTTTGGTTGAAGTATGTGAATTCAATTGTAGCGATCATTCCGATGCCATGTGCAATGACTAAGCTTAATAATGTTAGGCAGAGTAGTAAGAATATTCTGGAAACTATAAACCGTACTCCTAGTATTGAAGCAATGATGATTAATACGGTGATGTAAACCGATGCAATAATATATCTAGATATCAAGTCACCTAGAATGAGCGGTTTTAAGCCTAAGGGTGAAGATGTAAACAAATCAAAACCACCATTCCAATAATTTGATCTAAAGATGTCATAAAATGATTCAAGAGCTATTACTATTAGTGTATTCAATATAAATCCCGCCGAAACGTATCTAACAAAGTCAACATATAATCCACTCAATCCAAATCCTGAAACAGCTTCAGCCACAAACAGAAGTACAATAAATCTCAAACCAACATTCACTAATGAGATTACTAGAGTCCCAAAGAAGGTAGACCATCCTCTAAGCCTATTGTTCACAACGTGAAAAGTCACCTTAACTAACGTTTTAAATGAAGACTCCTTATACTCAAATTCACTCAAAAACTCGTTCACCCCCACTAAGCTTCAAATAAACATCCTCAAAGGAAGGCTCAGTAATATAGATATCTTGAAGATAAAGTCTCTCTGAAACAACTATCTCGTATACATCCTTGAAAACTTCCGGGTTACTCGTAAAAACTAATATTTCAAACCGATTAGTTGAAATAATATTGAAGGTCACAGCATTAACGTCTTTTAATGCTTCAATTTTCCGAAACACCCTTCTATTAAAGTCTACTAATTCAATTTTAACAACATACGCATCTTCAACCAAAGACACAAGATGAGGCAATTCCCCCTCAGCAACTATCTCCCCTCTCCTCAAAACCACAATTCTATCAGGTTCAAGCTCCTCAACCAATCGAACTCTATTAGTTGCAACGACAATTGTAGTTTTTCTCTCCCTATTCAACCGCTTTAGAAAAAGTATTAACCTTTTATTCAGCATAGGATCAAGCCATAACGTTGGCTCGTCAAGTAGCATAATATCCCTATCCACTAGGAAAAGTCTTAAAAGAGAAACTCTCTGTCTATAACCACTTGAAAGAAACCCTATTGGCGTATCTAGATATTTTTCCAAGCCTAAAAATTCAATAAATTTGTATACTTCTTCGTCAAAGATGCTATTCTCTTTCCCTAGAAACCTTAGATAGAATTCAACTTGATCCTTCACTTTTAAACGATAATCCAACGAGTATCTATGGCTACTGGAATAGAAGAATATTTTGTCTATAATTTTACTTCTCTCAGTAATTGGATTAAAGCCAAAAACTCTAACACTCCCTTTATCTGGCTCAACGATTCCAGCAATAATCTTAAGCAAGGTAGATTTACCGCTACCATTAGGACCAAGAATACAGCATAGCTCGCCCTTATAAACATTCATGTTAACATCTTTAAGCGCCTCTAGAACTTTACCTGTCTTAAAAACTCTAATTATTAGGGAAATAAACCAGTGTGCTTCTCCAAGAAAAGTGCTTCTACCTAAACTTCTACCCACAATGAAGTTTTTTGAAACATTTTCTAGACTGATAACCGGATTCAAATCCATCTTGAAATCCTACCCTCCTTTCGCGCTTTAGTAAGAGAAATACTCGTGAGGAAAATACCGAGCATGATATACGCAATAGAAAGTAGAGCCAATAATAATAAATCCACTAAAACTGGCGTCGAAGAAAAGATACAGTGTATTAAGAGTATAGATTTATCAAAATCAATCATACCTAAAAAACGTCTAATCAAATCTAAGACATATGTATGTGGAAGTATCAAGCTTAAAGCCTGCATAGACGAGGGTAGCTTCTCTAAAGGATAATAAGCACCACTAAGAATAGTTGAAAATAAACTAAATATCCAAATTACAGGATTTGAACCAGTCCTTGCATCAGCCAAATAAAGCATACTGGCAGCCACCAAACCCAAACCAATACACGAAACTACACCAAAGAGCAGTATAAGAAAGAAAGATGGAGATAACAAGAAAATTACTTCTGCATTAAATAGTGAAGCTATAAAAAGTATGAGAAACAAATCTATAAAGCCCATAATAAAACCAAGAAATGTTTTTGGTAACAATAGTGCGATTATATTTTCACTTTCCAAGCAAATTAAGTCCATCAATCCCTTTAAGTAATAGGAATAGATGGTTTGATATGGACTTGAAAGGCAAGTATTCAAAAACTTTTGGACAAGGATGCCAGTCAAAATAAATTCAAAGTAATTTGAAGCAAAATTCTCAGGATACACTCCACCTCTATAACTTGCAAGTAAAAATATCAGCAGTACATTTAGTACTGAATCGAGAATGCTTAATGTGAAATATGCTTTAAATACTGTTTTTAATCTGATTTCTCTAAATAAAAATGCTAGAAATTGACTTAGAAGTCTATTCTTCACCAACTTTATCCCCCCTAACAATCAAACTATAGACATCTGAAAAGGATGGGGATACTTTCCTGATCAGAAGAATTTTTACATCATTTTCATTCAAAAATTTCAAATACTTCTCAGCTACATCTCCTCTTTGCAAATATATTTTTAGCAGACCTTCTCCAAAGTCTTGATGATAAATTTCTATTGTAGAGAAAACATTGAATTTCTCTTCTAGCATTTTTATTAAATTTTCCCTCAAGTGTAATGCCTTAATCTTAAGTATTTTTGAGGTGTTTTTCAGGTATTTTTCTCTCAGCCTTGAAGGTGAGTCCAAGGCTATTATTCTCCCATTTTTCATGATAGCTACCTTGTCACAGAGAAACTCTATTTCATCTGCGAAATGTGTTGCCCAAACAACTGTAATGTTATGTTCCCTAGCTAATTTTTTAACATAACTTTTAACAATATTAGCAGAAACTGGATCTAAATGTATGATGGGTTCATCTAATAATATTATGGGGGTGTTAATCAAGAATATTTTTGCTATTTCAAGTCTCATTCTAAGCCCAGAAGAAAGAAGAAGAGGATTCTCATCCTTATACTCATCTAAACCTAAAAGCTCAATTATCCTCTTAACTCTCATCCTACCATCACTTACGCCATAAAAATCTACATAAAAACTTAGAACCCCAGCCACAGAATAACAGCTTATTCCAGCAATCATAGATGAACCAGAAATAAAATTCACAATAGACTTAACCTTTTCACGCTCCCTAATTAAATCATAACCCAAAATATAAACTTCTCCTTCATCAGGAAGAATCAAACCTGAAAAAATTTTAAGCAGAGTAGTTTTCCCACTACCATTAGGACCCAAAATACAGAAAATATCTCCCTTACGTATCTTTAGGTTAACACCCTTTAAAGCAGAAATACGTCTATCTCCAATGTTATAACTTTTCTTTACATTAAAACATGATATTGTATGGAGAGACATGGTCATATCATTAATTTATCTTATATTTTGATTTTACATAAAGCTTTAGCATATCTCTAATAATAAATTTTTCTGGTGAACAGGCTGAAGCATGAATTGTTCCTTTAGCCATTAATGCTCTATTTGCACATCCTCCAGCACATAATGGTAGATATTTACATTTTCTGCATTTGATGAATTTTAGAGGATTTCGTGAAATCCAGTTAAAGTAATTATAATTAAAGTTATTTAGAATTCCTTTTTCAAAAATGTTACCAATTCTCTTTTCTCGTTTCCCCACATGAGCCCAGCAGTTATATATATCGCCTAATGGATCGATCATAAAGCCATCATCTGTGCATGCTGAACAACTTAAAAAGGATCTATCAGTGGTCCATCCCAGAACAAATCCTTTGGATATAGCAAATTTCCAAAGATTCAAGAATACCTTTGCAAATTTTTTCTCAGTAAGTATAAAGGGAAGATAATCTTTACATAATTCAGTTTCAACATGAACATATCCAAAAGACAATTTTAGATTTCTCTTGTTATTTAATCCTATTTCAGCTAAATACTCAATAAAATTAGGGATATATCTATAGTTTTGTTTATCAACATTGATTCTTAAATTTATGTTAATTCCACTATCTACAGCTTTTAAAAAATTGGTTAATATTACGTCAAATGTTCCTTCACCGTTCTTTAGTACTCTTCTTTTATCATGCACTTCTTTTGGGCCATCAATAGTTATTTGCATTGAAGTTACATTTATATCCTTCAATCTCGAGATAACTTTATCATCTAATAGAAAGCCATTTGTAACAACTTTACTTTGATATTTAATATTGTTGTTGCTCATAGTTTTTAACAATTTTTTACCTATATATTCAATTATATTCAAATTTAGTAAAGTTCTCCACCATAAAATCCAATCGCTAGGGAATCGATAGCTTTTTCTAAACATCTTTTTCTAATCCAATCAATTGCCTTATCAGCCATTTTCACAGTCATATGATATGCTAGGTTTTTATCTTCATAACAATATATACATCTGAAATTACATCTGTATGTAACCAAGAACCAATAATGGGATTTTTTGCTACGAAACTTAAGTGCCCAACCTAATGTCTCTAGTATTTTGTCTTCATCCCATTTTTCAGGTATCAAAGTAAAATTTTGAAGCATTTTTTCGAGTTCTTCAGAGGTTAATGTCGTAAACATTCTTCTTTTTAGTTTTTCAGCTACTTTATTATCTACCAACATTAATGATCCCCATAATGTGTTAAATATCAAGTGAAATCTATTATTGTACTTTGTTATAATAGTATACTTAGACAGTTTGTACATAGGTTCTTCACTTTTGTTATAGCATTTATTCAACTACTTTAAATTCTTGACATTCTTCGCATTTAGCATTACATCCGCAAATAATACAATCAAGTACGTGGAAGCTTGGTTTTTCTAAAACTAATATTTGACTATTTTCGCTCATTTTTATTTTCCTCCTTATTCAACATCGCCAAACTGTGGACAGTTTCCACATTCTGAATTGCATCCACAAAATAGTCTACAATCTAATATGTCAATAGTTGGTGCTTCAATAACCAGTATACTCCCAGTATTAATGTTATTTAACCTCATATTAACACCAGAAATAATTTTTAAAAAAAAACTTAAATATAAATTTTTTGAAAAAATAAATCATTACAGCATATATGAGTTTTAGAAGCTAAGTGTTTTGCTAAATCTCTCGCAGTGTAAAATTGTTTGAAGAGTAGCATGCATTTAGATTTCTTGACGCAACAGTTTTTTAGCATCATATTTTATTCGATAAAAGCTTGAAAAATTATGCAAGTTTAAGTCTACTTGTTTTCTGATGAATTTTCTCTTTGAACAGAAACACAGAGAAAATTTATATTTATCGCTAACCTGAGTACACCACGCTTAACCCTATTAATATAATTGAATGAAAAGCCGAGCATAGTTTATGAAACACCTTTCCTTAGAACATGCATTAAAATTTTATATCTAACATCCTGTGATAATCTGGATATATCTATTAACTTAATGTTCAATCTGGAACCCCCCTAACTGAATACTACATTTGATACTTATATTCGATGCTCATGATGTTCATGTAATTAAAGGAAACTTAAAAGCATATAATGGAACCTATAAAATTTGATTAGTTAATTCAAACAAAACAACTTATATTGATAGAATAATACTATTAGCAATAAATCAAACAACTAATAAGGGATTTGAAATACCAATCACTAAAGCAATAAGTGGAAAAAGTGAGAAAGTAACAGAAATCATAAAACAAAAAGATAA
The DNA here is from genome assembly GCF_058356305.1 of Candidatus Culexmicrobium sp. Lineage (NCBI taxonomy): Archaea > Thermoproteati > Candidatus Culexarchaeota > Candidatus Culexarchaeia > Candidatus Culexarchaeles > Candidatus Culexmicrobiaceae > Candidatus Culexmicrobium > Candidatus Culexmicrobium sp. The sequence goes on along the minus strand of NZ_JBTVBB010000044.1, from coordinate 11,624 downwards.
ATCCTATGTAAAACTAAAACCGGGAGAATACATCATGATACGCTTTAAAGTTGAAGAGATACTTAGTGAACAATTCAAGTACATTTTAATAGTTGTAGGAAAACAAACATGACCATAAAATTTTTTACTTTTTATATAAATTTGATTTGGGAGGTGGAATTTATTTGTCTTCTGAGAAATCAGGTATTCCTGGTTTTGTGATGTTTATTTTTATTTGGATGATAATTTGTATATTTCTTAATATTGGATCTCTAGGGTTCCTTGCAATTGTTGCAATCGTTCCTAGTGTAATTCTATTTTTCTTGGCTTTTCGCGTTTTAACTGGTAATTTGAGATGTCTATGGATAGCATATGTTTTAACGGTTATAGCTTCTATTTCAGCAATAATTTATATTGCAACTTACCTTAAACATGGCTATTATGAAGCTTTTTTCATGATACCGTTGTCCTTTGGGGTGTTTATACCAACAGTCCCTATAGCAGTAATTGGTGGACATTATGCTTATGAATACGGCTTAACACTACCCATTACAGCCACAATCATGATTACAAATATAATCGTATATCTAATAATCAAAGGAATATTAAGAAATAAGGAAGTTAAAAAGCATTTCAAAATAAACTCTTCTTTGACATCAAATGTCAAACCCGCCTGTACATAACGTTTCCATCAGAGGACATATTCAACAGAATTTAATTTCAGCCTAAAAGGTCATGGGTGTGAAGTTCAGAATAAGTAGAAGACTAAGGTTTGAGAACCGATAATAATTCTTATTCTACCTCATGGCAAACCCCACAAAATAGCTAAAATTGATATGTTACACTTCAATCGAAGTGCGACAACTTCAAAAGGAGAGGTGCTCTGAAAATACAGCTTCATCAAGGTTGAATCTAAATTCTTTATTTAGATTTTCGAAAAATTTATATTATACTTTTAAATTTACATAGTTTAAAGAGGAATAAAAAAAATGAAGAATAAACTTACTTTACTTTTCATGACAGGACTACTTTTTCTTAGCATAATAGCAAACATTTCTATCATATCAAACGTTGTAGCGATAGGTGAGGATGAGTATATTATATATGAAACGTATGAAGATAAGTGGACATTACTAATTCAGGCACATGCACCAAGATATGGAAGCACTGAAGGAACTTCATCGTGGTCTTATCGTTCTAAGTATGTTATTTGTCCATGGAGTACAACTTCTAATGTTTATCACTCTGTCACTTTAATGCCAGAAGATGGACTTTGTGTTGCACGTTTTCAATTAGCACGATGGGTTTATCAATACGTTCTAGTTGGCCCCTTGAATGGTGAACATTATGAAGACCGCTGGTTCATTGATCAAACTTTTAGTTGGTACAAAACAGTAAACATATATGGTAACAGTGTAAATACTTGTGAAGATGATGTAGAGCAACCATCTCAAAGTAATGGATATTACTTTATAAAGTTTCAATCAAGGTATAGTTTACAAGATAGGCGAGAAGATAATGATTCTGACTCTTCATACACTATAACAGTGAGTGTTAGTAGCGGATCTGGAATAGCTCTTGGTTTGACTGTCGTAATAAATGTAAATGGTCACCAAGGAACTGGAACATTTGGACTATATAATAATGCATACAGCACATGGACATATAAATATACATTTGGACCGCATCATTCATGGTTCATCGACTACTTAGGTACAACACAGTACTTATGGACTTTCAAATTAAACTATTAGAGGTGATGTCATGAGAATTAATAGAACTTTTCTCTCCGCATATTTCTTATGGATTACAATTATATTATGCGGTGTAATTATATATCCAACTTATGCGCAGTCTAATATGTCACTAGTAACAGTATATTCATCATCTGACCCACTATATTTAATTAAGGAAAATACAACAATACCTACATGGACTAGAGAACTTAACATTGAAATACCCTTTAACATATCTAAAAGTTGGATTGGCAAATCCAATGTTACTGTACATCTTGAATTTTACTTCAATATAAAATCTGAGGAATGGAGAATAAGCACTGTGAACTATACATTCATCTTAAATGGTAAACCAGTTCGACTTATAAGAGAAGATTTCGAAGGTACTTGGCTAAAAGGAGGTGGATCATACCCTGAAACAATAATTAAACCTGAAATGCTCAAAGAAAATAAAAATAATTTAATCATAAAAATTAAAGTACTACAGAAAGGGTTAGTAGAAAGCAAATCGTACTTTGAGTTACAAATAAAACAACCACACATTAAAATAAAAGCACTCGATTCAGATGGGGATGGCATATATGACATAGCAGATCCACTACCAAAAACCAATAATAACTATGTAACTGGTATACTTGGCGTAATAGGAATACCAATAAGTATAGGAGTGGAAAAGTTTTCAACAAAAACTAAAAATAAAAAATAAATTCTCTTTTATATTTTATAATGGAATCTAATCGAACTCAAATAATATAACGAAGCTGGTGATGCTCCAATCTCCTTCTAAGCATGTAATTAATTATGAAAAACTGGGCTTTGCCATAATCAAAAATGTTAAATTTTAGAATTTTTGTATGCTGACTTTTTTATTCTTTATATTGAACTCATGATAAATGAGTATGAACATGAGTATGTAGTAGAAGTTCAAATATTCAATGCATCTTTGATGTTGAAATTTGATTACATGAACATGAATTTCATCAATTTATGAACATCATTGTGGTTTTGCGGAGCCGAAGGTCCGGGGTTCAAATCCCCGCGGGCCCGTCTTCAGAATCAAGTTCATACGATACAGCAATAATAAATGTCCCAAAATAATTACATGGAATGTATTAAATGGATTTTCTTTTTTATAAAAATTTACAATAGATTTTTGTAAAAAATTTCACATACATTTAAAACAATATACTTGCATATTGTATGTTGAACTAATAAGCCATTAAGGAAGTCTGATTGTTGTTTAAAAACGATAAGAAATATACATCTCGAAAAGATTTTATTCGTTATAAGATGGATAGTTTCGATCCATTATTATCAAATCAATTATTAATAGAATTTCTAATAAGAGTGTACAAAGACAATGTACACTTCAGAATTGTTTGGGAACTATGTAAGATTGAAGGGGCAAGCTTAAGAGAATTGGCGAGAAAAGTTGGAATTGCACATTCCAATATGGCAAGACATCTTGATACATTAATAGAAAATGGTGTAGTTGAAAGTTTTAGAATAAATCCAAGAATGAAAGTTTATCGATTATCTCATAAATTTCAACCCCTGAAAGCTGTTTTAAGAAATCAATTAAAATAAATAATATTGATTCTAGTAGAATTGCTTACTTTCTTCAGTTAACTAAGTACTCATAATTTTAGTGTTATTTATAAGTAGTTAAGTCCAAGTGGTCTGATTTTAGACCATTTGGAGCGGTAATCTAAAACGTGTGCTTTCTTTTTTAAGAGAATAGCTAGATAAACGCTCGGGGGACTAGAAGGGAGCCCCCGTTAAAGCCTATGTTCACATATAACATGGGTGATGATAGCCCGAAACTATGAGGTGATACGTATGAAAAAAATGTTATCAATATTAGGACTAGTAGTGTTAGTAACTTTAATTGCAGGTGTAACTTATGCTCATTGGGAAGAAACTTTATATATTAACGGTAGAATTGAAACGGGCACTTTGAAAGTGCAATATACTTTCGCAGAATTCTTATATGAGGAAGTTGAAGGCAAAGAGGTTGCAAAGGTATCCTGTATCTTAAAGGATCTTGATCAAGACGGTAACTATGACAAAGTCGAATTAAACCTAACTAATGTTTATCCATGTTTTAGTGGTACTTTAAATGTTACAATAAAGAATTGTGGAACAATTCCAGTAAAGGTAAATGGCGGTGGATTCTGGATAGTTGAAGAAGATCCTGCTGGTTTTCATAACTTTATAGAAGTTACTTCATTTAAGGTTAATGGAACTGAGTATTGGCCAGAGTTAAGTGAGCTATGTGGATTACAAATTGAACCTGGTGAGATAGTGATTGTCGAAATAACTATTCATGTTATGCAAGAATATAATGGTGGAACTTGTCCAGAGAATGCATACCTACTATATGAAGGATACGTAACTTTCATACAGTGGAACATGTACGATGCTGGTGGTTAAGTAGCTGGTGATAAAAATGCGGAGTAGAAACAAAGTACTATCAACTTCTTTTTTGATAGTGTTAAGTATAAGTCTTCTAGGATTAGTTTATGCACATTGGGAAGCTACACTTTACATAAATGGTGAAGTGGAGTCAGGTGAACTTGACTGGGAATTTGTTGAAGGTTCAGTAATACATCTAGATCATGGTAATGATTGGAATGCTTCATATTTCCCATCTGGTGGATATGTACAATTAGATAAGGATGTAGGTAGCACTACAGTCGTTATGTATGATAGTGATGGTGACGGCGATCTTGATTCTCTAAACATTACATTAAGCAATGTATATCCATGGTATTTTGAGCATGTAGCATTCAAATTACATAATAACGGTGAGATTCCACTCAAAATATGGAAAGTTGTAATAGAAACGGTGACTGGTAATTATACTTATTATGAATTAAATGAGCAAGAACTTAACGAGGGAGAATATCTAGACTTAGATGGTGATGGTGAATATGACATTGTTCTTTGGTGGGGTGATAATTTTGGTGAACAATTGCATCCTTGTGAAAGTGTTGATATAAGCTTAGACATAACTTTGTTGCAAGAAGCTAAGATGGGTGCCACATATACGTTCAGAATATACATAATTGCAATTCAGTGGAACATGTACACAGTGCCGCAGCCTCTATAAATACTGTTTTCTGAAATTTTCTTTTTTATTTTTATTTTAATTAAGGTGAATGGTAATGATGTTTAAAATTAGAGAGATAATGGTCCCAATTACAATTGTTTTTTACTACGTTTCTTTAGGTTATTTTTCTTTTCTTTTTAAAGGAATATTCTCTTATATCATTCCCATATTGTTTTGGATTTTAATGTTGTCTCTTATTTTTGTGATGAAGGGTTTTAGTCAATTTTTATTACAGCTTAATAGGTCTGTGCTTTACTCTTCCTTTATTTCAGCTTTCCTTTATTTGACTGTCTCATTTTATGGGGGTTTAATTCATGGTTTCGGTTTTAGTCCTTATTCTCGTTCTTTAATTGGGATGATGATTAATACTGTTTTTGTGTTTTCAATTGCTGTCGGCCGTGAATTTTCAAGGGGGTTCATTTTGAAGTTTTTTAAGTCGAAATATGTCTTCTTGACTTTTCTCTTTACTACACTAATCTTTACTGTTATGGAAAAACCTTTTCAGTACTATCTTAACTTAAATTTCTTTGATTTTTCTGTTTTAATTAAATTTCTTGGATCTGTTTTTCTTCCGATGCTTTCAAGAAATATTCTTTTATCTATCTTGGCTATTCTTTCTGGGCCTCTGGCTTCTATAGCATACTTGCTTCCACTGGAGTTTATTCATTGGTGGTCGCCTATTCTTCCTTCTCTACCTTGGGGTTTTAATACATTTTTAGGTGTTGTTATCCCAATTTTAAGTCTAATCATAGTTTTCTCAACAAGTCCACCTTCTCTGCTTAAACGTGTTGGACTATATAGATTTAATGTTAATGTTAAGAGTATACGACGTGAGCTTAACGAGTTAAAATCGTTTACTCTATTTTTTTCTTCGATTATTTTCATTTTTTGGCTTAGTACTGGTTTGCTTGGAATTTATCCTAATGTGGTTTATAGTGGGAGTATGAGGCCTACATTTGATGTTGGTGATGTTATTGTTGCGGTTAAGGTTCCTGCTGATAGAATTAATATTGGTGATGTTATATTGTTCATGACTCCTCAAGGTCTTACTGCGCATAGAGTTGTTGATGTTCAGAGGTCTGGGGGTGGGGGAATTTTCATTACTAAAGGTGATGCTAATAATGCTCCTGATGCTGAGTCTGTTCAGTATGTTAATGTTAAGGGTAGAGTTGTCTTTATACTTCCTAAAGTTGGATGGATTTCAATTTATATGAAGATTCTTTTTGCTCATTTATTTACCTTGATTTACTCGAGCTATACTTTCTTATCTGTTTTTATTGTCCTTATTGGTGCTTTTTCATTTGTGGTTTACGGTCGTTTTAGTAAGAGGAATAATAGGTGGGGTGGATGGAGGTGAAAATTTATGAGAAAAATGAGTTTTACTGGTAAAGTATTATCTGTTTCTATTCTTATTTTCATATCTTTGACTGCTTATAGCATTGCTTATCCTCATTGGAGTGAATCTCTTTACTTGAATGGTCTTATTACTACGGGTAAATGGAAACCATGTATCAAAATTTACAAAGTACTGGAAGGTGCATTTACAGATCCTGAAACTGGCTGTGACTTATCTGAGCCGACGAAATATATTGCTATTGCGAGTGAAAACTTTTCGACAAAGTTTAAGTTAACCATTTATGTAAGGAATTGTGGTTCTATTGAATTGACAGATGTCACTGTTACTGATCGTATTGAATTGAATGTTGCTCCAATTAATTCAACTCCAAGTAAAGGAATGGTTTACTGGGAGAATGTTACTCCTCCTGGTAACCCAGGTGATTTTGTTTTCAATTACTTAACTTGGTACATTACGTCTCTTTCTCCAAATGAAGAAGTTTTTCTGGTGGTATGGATTGAAACTTTGAGAAATCCGGTTGGAAAATATGAGCCCACTAGTGGTGACAATTGTGATTGTCAGGACCTTGAAATCAATAGAGGTGCCACTGTAACAGCTGAGTCAAAGTATAAAACTCTTGCAGCTACTACTGAGCAGATTACCCTTTGCATTGTTGATGATGGCATTGAGGAAAATGGATTAGGCATTATTATTCCTGATTTACCATATTTTACACCTATAGCGGAGGATGATCCATAATTGGCCTGACATATAATCTTCCTTTTTATAATGGTATTCAATTGCTTTCTTGTAAAAATAGTTACAGGAGGTCCGTAAACTTTTTATGTGATTTTTTATCTCTTATTTTGATTTCGAGGTTGGAGTATGTTCGTGTTTAAAAATAAAGTTATGGTTTTTATGGTTGTTTCAATTATAATTATGGTTTCTTCATTTTTGATGATGGTTTTTTCTTATAGTAGTCCAGTGGTTGAGGAGAGAGTTACTACGCTATGTAGTTACATTGCTGATAGTAATTATGATTACGTTGCCTATCTTCATTCAAACATTGTTTATAATAATGTTACTATTCTTTCTCCAGGTGAAGGAGTATTATTTTTGAAGCTAGTTAAGTATGTTAATGTTAATTATACTTTCAGTTTTATTGTGAGTGAGCCTGCTGTTTCTGTTGTTGTTTCTACTTTCGAGTTGAAGCTGATTTCACCTAAACAGTGGTCTAAGACTATTCTCCTTATACCCAAAAATGAGGTTAAAGGTGAAAGTTCTGTCTCTTTGAATTCAAGTTTCATATTGAACTTTAACGACATTTTTTCTATAATAGATTTAATTGAAGAAGAGACTGGTACTCGTTCAAGTGTTTACAACTTACTTTTAACTGCTAGAATAAATGTTTTTTCTTCAACCGATTTCGGCTTAATTAGCTTACCCATCAATCACACTTTAAGGGTAACTTTAAGAAATTCTTTAGGTAGTGGGCAAGTAGTTGAATTTTCAAATTTGAGCTTTAGAAAACCTGGGAGTATTACTAGAAAAGAAGTAATTGTTAATGAAGACGCTAAGTTTAGGTTGTATGCTTCATACGTTCTTTTAGGTGTTGGAGCTGTCCTTTTAACCCCTTCTACATACTTTTATTGGACTAATAAGAGGAAGCATAGAAGAAGACACATCGAGTCTATTGTTAAGCCTTTGAAGGAATATTTAATTGAGGTGAAGGATCTCCCATTTAAGAATAAGGATGTTCTTTCAGTTGAGGTTAAGAGTATTGATGATTTTGCTAAGATTGCTGAGGGATTGGGTAAGCCTATCTTGTTTAAGAGGATTGATGATAGGAGTGCTATTTTACGTTTAATTGATGGTAATGTGGTTTATGAGTATTTGGCTAGGTTAGATGAGTAATTTAGATATAAGAGTAGCTGATTAGATTTGTAGACAGTAAAACTATAATCCTTTCAATTCAATCATTTATTAGTGCATTGGAGGCATTTCAATGGATAATGTTAAGGCCAATCCATTTGGTTGTTTTAGGGTTGAATGTATTTCTGTTATTGAGGATGCTTTATCTAGGCTTGGAATTGAAAATGTAGCTATTAACATTGAACTTCCTCCCTCTGCTATTGGGGCTGAACTTGCCTTTCCATGTTTCTCTACTGCTAAATTAGTTGGAGAGAGTCCTAGAAGGTTAGCTGAATTAATTGTTGAGAAGATTGATAGTAATGGGTTTAAATTTATTGATAGAGTTGAGGTTGCTGGTGGAGGATATGTAAACTTTTATGTAAATTACGCTACTTTAGCTTATGAAACCTTTAAGTCTGTTGAGTATTTTGATGAAGTTTATGGTCATTTGAAGGTTGATAGGCCTTTGAGAATTATTGTTGAGCATACTAGTGCTAATCCTATTCATCCTCTTCATATTGGTGCTGCGAGAAATGCTGTGCTAGGTGATACTTTGGCTAGACTTTTGAGGGCTCGTGGACATCAGGTTAAGGTTCATTTTTATATTAATGATGTTGGTTTGCAAGTTGCTGTTGCAGCTTATGGTTATGATAAGATTGGAAGAGTTAAACCTATTGGTAAGCCTGATCATTTTATTGGTTTAATTTATGCTATGACTAATTGTATTGTTGAAATTATTGATCTAAAGAGGAAGCTTAAGAGACTTGATGAAATGGAGGTTGTAGGTGAAGAGAGAACTAGGGTTGCGAATAAGTTGAGTGAATGGATAGGTATTGCTAAGGATTTACGTGATAGGGATCCTGAATTGTTTGACTTGCTTTTTGAGAAGATTAGTCTTGATGATGATCCTAAGAGGGTGATTGCTCAGTTGGATTTGAGATATGAGTTGGGTGAAGAGGATGCTGTTGAGTTGTTTAGAGGGCTCTGTTCATTGTGTATTGATGGTTTTAAGGAGACCTTCGAGAAGGCTAATATTAGTGTTGAGAGTTGGGATTGGGAGAGTGACGTTGTTTGGAGTGGTAGAGTTAAATTTATAGTTGATTTTCTTAGAGATTCTGTCTTTACTTATTATGATGATGGTGCATTAATTTTTGATGCCGAGAAGGCTGCAGTTTCATTAAATTTAAAGAAGCTTTTAGGTGTTAGTGAATTGTATGAGGTTCCTAAACTTACTTTGGTTAGATCTGATGGAAGAACTCTTTATACTACAAGGGATATTGCTTATACTCTTTGGCAGTTTGAGCATTTTAATGCTGATAAAGTTATCCATGTAATTGGAGTTGATCAAACTTTACCTCAGCTTCAATTAAGAATTGCTTTGGCAACCTTAGGTAGAGTGGATTATGCATTAAACATGATTCATTTTGCATATGAATTAGTTCATTTGCCAGGGTTTAAAATGTCTAGTAGGCGAGGTAGATTTGTCGAGTTTGATAGAATAATTAGTGAAGCTATTGAGAGGGCTGAGGAGGAGGTTAGAAGACGTTCTCCTCAACTAGATAATGAATCTGTTGGTGATATTGCTAGAATAATTGGAATTGGTGCTGTGCGTTTTGCTCTTTTAAGTGTTACACCTTCTAGGAGAATGATTTTTACTTGGGATCGTGTTTTAAATTTTGAGCAGAATAGTGCTCCCTTTATACAATATGCTCATGCAAGGGCATGTAACATTTTAGCGAAGGTGAATGGTCTTTCAAACAATTATGATCCAAGTCTACTTAACCATAAATTGGAGAAGGATTTAATCCTAAAGGTTTCAAGATTTCCTGAAATTGTTGCTGAGGCTGCTGATAATTTGAGGCCTGAACTTTTAGCTGAGTATGCTAATTTTTTGGCTCTGGCTTTTAATTCATTCTATGATGCATTGCCTGTTTTGAGGGCGAAGCCATTAGAGTTGAGGAACGCCAGATTACATTTGGTGAATGCTGTTAGAGTAACTTTGAGGAATGCTTTAGATTTAATGGGTATAAATGCCCCTTCTAGAATGTAGATTATCTCTAACATTTCTTGGTTATGGGAAAGTATTATCTTTATTTTCAGTTATTATGGTCTTGGGAGAGATATGATGTGAAGTCTGGTTTTCCTAGTCTTAAAGGGTTGAGGGTTAGATATGTTGAAAAGCCACCCTACATTGTTGATGATACTAGAATTAAAAGGTTTAAATTTAAGGACACCGTGTTTGAGCGTGTTAATTGGGATTCTTCATGGGTTGGTTATGGTAAAAAATTTGATGAGAAAGTTTTTAAGCGTATTAAAAGTGGTATGGCTGGTTATTCGAGAATTGATTTTGCTTTAGCCTATGCTTCCTGGATAATTTATGATACTTTTCCAAGTGCTTTTTCGTGGAGTAAGATTAAGGTGCAGAGAGTTTCTTCTACCTCTGCTGGGATTGATTTAACTAAGACTAAGTATAGTATTGATGATCCTTTGAAGATGAGCATGTATATTAAGAGGGCTGCGAAATTCTTTGGAGCTGACTTGGTTGGAATTTGTAGGCTTAACAAGCTTTGGATTTATGATGAATTTGATATTGATGATAAATTTGAATATGCTATTGTTATGGCTGTTGAAATGGATGCTGATGGTATTGCAACTTCTCCTAGTGCTTTAGCTTCAGCTGCAACAGGCTTAGGTTATTCTAAGATGGCTTTTATCCTCGCCTGTGTTGGCGAGTTTATTAGAAATTTGGGTTATAATGCTATTCAGTGTGGTAATGATACTGCATTAAGTATTCCATTGGCTATTGATGCTGGTCTTGGCGAGTTGGGGCGTAATGGATTGTTGATTACCCCTGAGTTTGGTCCAAGAGTTAGATTGTGTAAGATATTTACTGATCTTCCACTTGAACCTGATAAGCCCATCGAGTTTGGTGTTAAAGATTTCTGTAGGAAATGTAAGTTGTGTGCTATAAATTGTGAAGCTGGTGCTATTTCTATGGACGATGAGCCTAGCTTTGAGCCGATATGTAAATCTAATAATCCGGGAGTCTTGAAGTGGTTTGTTGATGTAGAGAAATGCTATTTACTTTGGTATGAAAATTCCACTGATTGTTCAACATGTATTAAGGTTTGTCTCTTTAATTTATTAACTGCTAGAAGGAATGTCAGTTCTGATGATTTCTGGAAGTTAGAATAAGAATTATTTTTATTTTACGGGCCCGCGGGGATTTGAACCCCGGACCCTTGGCTCCGGAGGCCAATGCTCTATCCAGCTGAGCTACGGGCCCTAATTGCTTTATGATATTTAATTGAACTTTATTTTCACGTTATTTTAATATTTAATTTGGCTTTTATTTTATTGGGCGGTGGATTTGGGTAGAGTGAAGAAGGGTGTGCTTTGTAGTATCATTGGTTGTGAGAATAGGGCTGTTAAGTCTATTTCTACTGTCAAAGCTCTTGATGTTCTATCTAAGCTTAATTTAAACATTGATAATAAAGGTAGGAGAGTGTACTTATGTGAGTTACACTATAAAATGTATAAGAAGGCTACT
>NZ_JBTVBB010000043.1:0-17596 GCF_058356305.1 Candidatus Culexmicrobium sp. | reverse complement strand
ATGGTGAAAGAGAATACTTGATTACAACTCCAACACTATTATATTTAGGGAAGTTAATAGATGTCAACTCTGCAATTGAAACAATAATGCTGGCAGTGGGATGCACGAGAGATGAAGCAATACAAATTTTACACGCCAAGCTAAACCAATACCTTGAATGGTGGGATAAATATAAGATTTAGACTGGTGGAATATGCATATTCTAGCTTGATTTCTAAGTGTATATTCTATTATTTGGGATGTAACATAGGCTGTTACATTTTATGTAACAGGTGGATGTTACATGGACTCTAACACAGACAACATTACGATACCTCACAATAACCACCTCCTAGTTGTGGGATTCAATCCCACAACTTGCGAAGTGTGGGTTTGAAGAGGTGGGATGCAAGTGAACTGGCACTAGCAGCACTACAGCTGGCCTCATGGAAACTAGCATACAAACTAGACCAAGAAACACTAAACCAAATATTCAAAGAAGAACTAGTAGAAAAAAGAAAATACAAACTAATCCTAATAGACCTAATAAAAATGTTCATGTAAAGCGGAGTCTTATCTACTATTTTATCTTTGAGTTTAGTAGAAGTAGACCTTTATATACCTCTATTTCGTCTGTAGCGCTACGGACAAGATCCTTAACGGGTGGTTTTTGTCTAACTCTTTGATGACTTAATCGATTAGTTCACGTACACAAGCTTAAAGCTGTTTTGCCAGTACTGATATAATATATCCAGCTATAGAGCCTGCTAGAAAAGAAAATGTTTCTCCGCTAATCTTCCCTACCCAAGTTAATCCTCCAGCTACTGCGGTTATTATTCCTATCATGACATATGCAGGTAGAGTTAATCTTGTAGCTTTCTTTGTGTAATACTCCTTTAGCCCCAAAATGATTTCTCTTGCAATCTCAGAAACTAATATAATTTGTTTTTCTTGGATATTTAACCTTCGGCTTTCAATTTTTTCCCATGTCTCCGCGTCAACAGAAGGAGGAACCGCATATATAACCTCAACTTGACGTTTTTCTTGACTCATGTGAGCTAACCTCCACAACTATATCTCGAGAAAATACACATTATTTTCTCTATATTTCTATTTTGTGGGAGTGGTATTGCGTTATGGCTCGGATATTGCTCGTTTCTGGTACTGCTAGTTGGGTTTTTCTTTCTAATTTTAATTTTCAGGTTTTTCTGGCTCACTTAGAATGTAGTCTAGCCATGATTTTAGTTCTGGTGGTGTTCCCATTTCTCCTTTTAGGACGCGTTCAAGCCAGAATGGTTTCCCTAAAACAATTTCTGGTGGGTCAAAGATTGTTACGAATCTTCTAGGTTTAACTTGGCTTTCCCTCATTCGTCTCTTATATTTGAAGCGGGTAAAAGGCCAGTTTGGATCTGTTGAGACTCCCAGGTATTTATACCACCACTTTTTATCTCCAGTTTTAACATACATGTCCCTGAGATAATCTATGTAGAGTCTGTATGCGTGGCGGTGTTCTTTTCTTGGGGCTTTGACTTTAACTATGTTTCCGAATGGATCGACTATGATTTTGGGGAATATTACTACGAATCCAGGTTTATGTGGTGATGCTTTTTGAATGAAGAATTCAAGGTTGCCTTTAACCCTGCGGCCCAAACAGTGATAAAGCTTACGCTCAGCAATAAATCTAGCCCTCTTAAGTATCCTGGAGAGTTCACTCCAGCTTGATGGTAGAATTGATGTAAGCAAGGGAAAATTATAATAGATAGGTAATCCACGCCTAGTCCTCCTAACATAATACTTCAAATAAACAATTATCTTAACTGAACCTTCAAACAACACAACAATACACCTCAAATAATTAAACTTTAATGATAGCTTTAAGATAACTCATAGCTTTTTGACCTCCTCATAAATTCAATCAGCCTAATTTTATTTAGCCTTACGAAAACACTTCTTCAATTCTCTAAGCTTAATATAGGTTTCTACTTTAACTTTAATTGGTTTTAAATGGGACATTTTCAACATATCCCCCTAGGCTCTTATTTGCAAATACTACCACTCTTGATGATCTCGGAGCGAGGAACTTTTAGATATATAGGTATAAATCGTGTTAGCCCGTCAATCGTTCTTGTTTCAACAATCCTGCTCTCTCTAATTAGTTCGATTAGAGCTTTAATTGGGATGTTGTTGGCTTCAAGGTATTCCATTAAGTTTCTTTGGAGTGGAAGATTTCTCTCAATATAGTTGTAGATAACTCTTTTGTAGTTGGTTAATTCCAGCTTAATTATTCCCTTTTCCTCTATTTTTTGTGAAGGGAGTTTCTTCTCGCTTTTTTCGAGTGAAAAGAATTTTTCCAGGTTTATTAAATATTCCTCCCTAATATGTGGTGTATAAAAGTATTTTTCGTAGAATTTTTTGATTGTTAGTTGTGATCCGTCTATATCTAGTATTATAGGGGAGGAATTGAGGGAGGAATATTTAATAAGCTCTCTCCATTCTCTTTTCAGTTTTTTAAGTGTGAAGATTTTCCCTTCTTGGAAAAGGGAGGAAAAGGGAGTTTTTTCTTCTGTTACTTCCTCTTTTAATGGTTTCCATATTTTTCTTCTTTTGTCCTTTGGATCTACTTCGCAGTCTATTAAGCCTAGATCTTGTAGTTTTGGGAGGTAGGTGTTGTATAGGGTTTTGCTGCTTATTGTCTTCCCGGTTTTCTCAATATAATATTTCACCATTTCTTTTACGAGTATTCCTTCTTCTTTTTCATAGTATAGTGGGAGGAATACTTCCTTGTAGAATTTTATTATGTTTGCTGGTAGGCCGGTGAATATTGTTTCCATTTCTTTTTTGAATAGATTGAAGGCTGCAATGTAGTCTTTTCTAATGCATATTATGTATTCAACTTCTCCTATTCTCAGTGTTGGGCGGCTGTAAATGTTTATTGCTGCGTGAAGTTGAATTGTAGTTAGAAATTGTTTCGCCAGTCTCATGTGAACTCCAGTTTCAGCTGGAAAATTCTTCATTATTTCTTGTGCATATGGCATCCAGTAAATGTTTGGTGATGGCTTACCGGTAATTTTTCTAGCTTTCTCCTTTATTTCAAGGAGCCTTCTCTTAATGCATCTTATTGCAGCTTCAAACCATTCATACTCGTTTAGTCCGAGTTTTCTTTCAAGGATTGTTTGTGGTATGCCTTTGAGTTGTGCGGATAAAATGTTTGCAGCTTTATATTTTTCCCTAGTCATTTCTGGGCTTATAGTTATGAAGCGTGTTTTCTTTTCAGCCCAAATTCTACTCTTCATGTCTCTTCCAGTTGAACATACAAATACTACCGGCCAACCTCTAAGAACAATTTTTAGTTGTCTAAGTGGCTCACCCTTCCTTTTTCTCCCTGTAACCTTGTATTCTACCTCATATCTATCGTGGCTTAGAATTGGAAGCATCATAGCCCATGTTTCAGGGTGTGGAGGCTCAAGATAAACAATAATTTTATTCTCTAACTCGATTAGATATTTAGATTTCTTTAGAAGCTCTCTAATAATCTTCCTTACTTCTTTCTTCTCCTCTTTATTTTTAGTTGATTTAAGTGCTTCACGAAGCATTTCAAGTTTAAGCTCAATTGGATTTCCATTTTCATCAATAAGAACACCAATATCATATGCCAGGGCTGTTGGGGACTGTCTTCCAAGAAACCATACATCTTCCCTTGGAAAGTGATTTAAAATCTCCAAAATAGTATAGGTTTTCCCCTCACCTGTAGGAGCTAGATTTTCCAAGTTTATTGGATCAGGAGTATATGCTGAAATTCCAGTTAAAAGTATAAACTTCCTCGTCCTATAATCCCTCTTAACAGTTTTACTCGTAATCCTCATAAACTTAGGAAGAACATCTTCTCTTCTCAATTCATTAATAATATCCTTTAAAGCATATGCCATCACTCCTTAGAAGCCTCCCTTTGCCTTTCATTCACCCATTCTACACATCTTTTAATCTCGTCTAGATGCCTGGCTTCAAAGCCGTCTGGAATCCATAAAACCAGCTTTTCAACTTTTGATGATCCTGGAATGAAGCGATACTTCCACTTTAAACCATACTTCCTGTGTGGGTCCAGGATCTTATTTTGAAGCCATTTAACCTTCCGGTCTTCAATGCTAATTGGAGGATTAAAGTCTAGTTCAACGATTTCAACTTCAAGTCTATTCAAAGCCTTCTCCAAGCTAAGCAATCTATCATTAAGAATACTGATGATCTGCTTTAATTCATATATCTGATATTGAAGTTTCAGCTTTTCATCGATATCTTTTATTTGGGGTTTTGTTTCATTGGTCTTGGACATCTTTTCCTTCTCCCTCCCCCAACACCATTTAAATGTTAAGCTTTTTGAGCCTGCGAAGTAAAGCTGCAATCTCCTTTAATTCACGCTCAATAGCTTCAAGCTTATCTAATGGAACTACAACAATCCTCTTCTTCTTAGACTTCATTGATCATCACCTTGTTTTGCTTTTAAATCTTCAATTGGCTTTATCACTAAGCTGGCGTTTGTCTTATCAATTAGAATTAGGACTTTTCTTCCTTTTCTTAGTCCTAAAACTTCAATTGCTATTTTTGGAATGTATAGGAGAGGCCAAGAGTCATTACTACTTATTTTTCCTACTCTGATTGGAATTAAATCCCTTAAACCTTCACTTCTATTATGAGGCTTCAACACCTCTACCCACCCAATAAATAGAAATATAGAGAAATTCTAAATTGAAAATTAAGAGAAGTATAAAAACTATTTTCTGAAAAAATTTCATTAGTTATTGAATTAATTTTGAATTATATTCTTATTTTTTATGAATATTTGAACCATGAATTTAAATAATAGAAGCACATACTTCTATTATGGTGATTTAACATTGACTAGACCAACTAAGCTGACATATAGTCATATTATAAATGAGTTGAAAATAGTTGGTCGGCCAATCCTACTTAATGACTTATATCTGCGTCTTAGAAGGAAATTGAAAAGCAAATTTAACTACAATACTTTCATTAGAAGGATAAGAGATTTAGAGAAGGGAGTAAGAATAAAAGGTTCAAGAGGATTAGAGAAATATAAAATAGAGATAGTGAAGATTGGTAGATTTAAACAAGTTTACCTCCAAGAGTGGAAATCAACAAAATGCGACCTATGCAATGAAGAAATAAGAGGTAAACGCTACCAAATTTGTGATATATGTTATTTTTCATTTCTTAACATTGATAAATCAACTATTTGGAGGTTGTTAAGAGAGCTTAAAGACATGGGTAGATTGAAAGAAGTATTTGGAAAATCTCATATAGTCAAGCTATATGATGAAAATGATGGAGCACTTTTTATTGCTAAGTTTTTAGCAGCATTACTGAAGTTATTAGATCCAATTCAAGCTGAAGCAATCATTGAATTTTATAATGAACTCTCAATTGAACATGGCTTAAAACTTCCAAATTTAAGAGCCCTTCAATATGAAGATGAAGTTGTAGAGTTAGCTGATAAAATAAATGAGGCAATTAACAATTATGTTATATCATGAGTTTATTCCTCTTCTTTGGGGGACTAACCTTTCAGCGAACCTCAATTGATGTAGAAAGCTGTTTCGGCATGAAATGTATAAAACCCCTACCCTACACTCAACATCCAATGTAGAAAGCCAAACTGCAAATTTCGAAATAAAAATCAACTATCCTTCTAATCATCTTAGCTTTAATCATTATTTCAGCCTTCACAAACTTAAATAGCAAGCCAAGATTTAGATTAGCATATAAATTAGATCAAGAAACATTAAACCAGATTTTCAGAGAAGGACTAGTGAAAAAAGAAAATACAAGCTATTCCTAGTCGATCTGGTAAAATATTTTTGTAAAGAGGAGCTAGTAAGCAAGGAGTTATATAAACAGTTTATCGCACTACTAAAGAGAAGCTTTCTTTAATCTTAATAATTCTTGACGAAGCTTTTCTCTTTCTTCATAGGTAAAGCATTCAACTGTTATGCTTTTTTCAAAATCCTCTAATTTACAATAAGTTTTGTAGGTGCAAATAGTGCACGTCTGACCTTAGCGATTTTACACCCCCTAATTAGTTGCTTAAACTCATTAATTGGAACTTTAATAGTACTCAACAAATCACTCTGTTATGTTCGTGTTTGGTAAAATTAAAATTTTATTTTTCTATTTTGTAGTAACAATTACTTCTTCTAGCAGAATCTATCGAGATTTTAAAAAGGAGGAGCATAGATGAGTTGAATCAGTATTCAAAAAGAACTTATGATCGATTTATTAGAAAAGCAACCATGAGAGCTGGAATTAAAGGAAGAGTAACACTCCACACACTAAGACACACATTCGTAACTATGATCCTAAAGAAAACAAGAGATCCGCTCTTAAAGAAATTTCTCGCTAGACATTCCAGTTTGGCTACAACTTCACGATATGTACATCAAGAGTTAAGTGATGCAAAAAAGAAAATTAAAGATTTAAACATATATCGAAATTAAGAAAAATACTGGTACAGGGTAAACTTACTTTAGTTTAGTGAGCGAATTAAATTTAGATTTGTTTTTTATAATTAAACAAGAAGGGAAATATATATGGAAATAATTCTCTTCAACGTACAGTTTTATATGAAATGAATTTAAAAGAGTTGCTGAAGCTGTTAATATAATAAGGCAAAGTAGAAGAACAAATTTAAAATATGATGATAAAGGCAGAATTTTTGTGTAATTATGAAAGTTAATCTCTACAAATATATTAAGGCTATGTTTAAAAGTATTGACCAATATCTAATCGACTTGAAAATCTTAATATTCTTAGAGCCAGAGGCTTTAGTAATTTCTACATAGCCTTATTTCATGAACTTAAAGGATTTTTGGTGGATCTTTAGGATTGGAAGGAGAACTCATCTATGTCGGTGTAGGTGGAGAAGTAATTGAAATACCTAAATAGAAGACTAGAAGATGAAGAAATTATACCAAGCCATATAGGCATCCTATTACTAGATGCATGTAATGATAAAGTTATTGAACTACTCAAAGTTATAATGAAAAGAATCATGGTCTTACTAACAATTATGAATTGAGAAAAGTTAAAATAAATTTATTTGTTGATAACTAAAAGGGGATCAAATGGCTAGAGCAGGTGTAAATACTATAAGATTTCCTATTCTTGAATCAGTTATAACGAAAGAAGAACTATTGTACATAATCTTCTTCATTGAATGGATGATTAAAGCCATAAAGTACTACTTAGAAATTATACTAAGTTGCAATACTCTCCAAATATCAATTGACGAGCCTTCAAAAATATTTGGGAGTTATTTAAGATGAACTCTTTAAAACTTTTACGCACTGTGAAGTCAAGTAGAGGTAGCTCAATAAAATTTTTATTGAAAACGCACGATAATCACGTTATTGAATCAGTCTATTTTAATGCACATGGTATACATCATACATTTTGTGTTTCGGCACAAGTTGGTTGCTACTTTAAATGCATATTCTGCGCTAATGGTAAAGTTCCATTAATAAGAAATCTTAACAAAGAAGAGATAATTCAGGAAATAATCTTAATGGTAGACTATATAAAAGGCTTGTATAAATTGCTTAGCTTAGATGAAGTGACATATAGTGGTATAGGAGAACCTCTAACTAACTATGATAATGTAGTCGAAAGTATATATAAGTTGTTTGAAAATAAGCAACTATGTCGTAAAATACACTTAAGAAAATATTCTGATCTCTTGATAATACTTTCAACGGTAGGACTTGTACCTGAAATTTACAAATTAGCAGATGAGAAATTGCCAATATTTTTACAAATCTCTTTACACGCTCCTAATGATAGAATTCGAAGGAAACTTATGCCAAATGTGCAATATAGTGTGGGAGAAATACTTGAAGCAGCAAAATATTATGCTGAAAATTGCATAGCTCCAGTAATATTTAATTATCTCATAATTAAGGGAGTAAATGACTCCCTTACATGCGCTGAAGAATTAGCCAGTTTGTTCAATGAAGCGAAAATACCACTAATGTTGAGGATATCAATAGTTAATCCTATATCTTCGACACCACATATAAGAAGCCCTTCCCCTGATTCTATCAAGAGGTTCACGTACATACTCAATAAAAGAGGCATACCTTGCAAAATTATTAAAAGCTTTGGAAGAGATATTGATGCTGGTTGTGGTCAATTAAGACTTAGGGCTTTAAAAGAAGTCATTCAGAAGGAGTGAAAACTTAAGAAATCTATGTCACTAGTGCCCTAACACCTAGTATTTTCTGGAAAATATCTCTCGAGCTTTCAACTTTGAGAAAATAATATCAAGCTCGTGTTGACATAATGATTTTTTGTTTACGCTTGAGAATAATGTTTAGGCTATAGAACGAGTAGTCTAGGTTAAGTTAGTAGTATAAGCATACAAATTTCTTATCACATATTTTGTCGTGTTCACTCTAAGCAAAAGAGTTTATGTTATGAAAAATATAAGTGGAAGAATAGCTAGTAGAGCCATTATTCCAGACGCAATGATTATGGGTACTATCCCCCAACTAGTTATGAATGGTGCTATAATGGTTATTGTCAGTGATTCAAAAAGCTTCATTAATGCAATCATTGAAGCCCTAGCTTCTGAAGGTATTACTGCATTCCTAACATTTATAAAAATCACATTATAAAATCCCAGTAAAACTTCTATAAGGGTGAATAGTATGATTGTATATATGAGGTCACTTAGGCAAGCAATAGTCATGTATAGTATGAAAACCAAGAGGTTGTACGCCAGTAGATAATATTGATGGCGAATGTATCTTGTTATACGTGAAGTAAGTATAGACCCTATAGCCATTGAGGTGTAGAAGAATGTGTAGATTAAGCCTAGAAGACCTTCATCAAGGCTTCTCGTAGTTAAGATTATAGGTAATATGATAAAAGAAATTACAATTGCGCTTGAAGTTAGCGTAGAATACATCAGTAAGCTTAAGAATGTCTTCTTTCTAAAAGTTTTCACTGTAGCCCACAATACTTGAATTGCTCTTACAGCTCCACGATTATCAGGTAACGTAAGAAACATGATAACCGATGATAAGACCAATAATCCTGCTAAAGGGAATATATATCTTACCCCTATGATAATAGTTAGAATTGATGCTATAAGCCCTGAAAACGCCGAGGTTACCGCACGTAAACTTCTCCAAATGGAAATGATATCAAAGGATAGAGTATGCTTATGTTTACCACTACAATATCTGTCGATTAACCAAGCTTCCTCAGTACCTATCATGAAAGCAAAACTTGCACCAGATAGTGCAGAATATAGTAGAACAATGTGTATAGTTGGCTTCATAATGAACAATAATAAAGATACGCTAAGCATTATTGCACCAATAGTATAGCTCTTAATCCTACCAACTCTATCAGCAATTACCCCTGCAGGATAGTTAACTGCAAAAGAAATTATCCTGCTGACACTAAGGCTGAAGGCTATGAGGGGTAAGCTGATGCCACTATTCGTTAAATACACTACGAGGTAAGGTTGTGGTAGATTAATACCTAAGGAGGATAAAGCTGTACCGATAAGAAATACTAGTATCACTAACTTATCACTGGTCATCATTACACTCCTGTACATACAGTTATTTTTATCATATTAAACAATTCCTTATTTAAATGGTATGGCTAGACTTAGAAATTTGTTGCCATATTTAAACATAAGCGCCATATTTACGAAATCATTTAATACCTCTCTGATATAGTCTTTGCTAAGATAACTAAACTTATCATAAAACTCATCAATCGACTTTGATTCATATATACTGAATAAATATATCTCACGCTCTTCTCCTTCTATTACATACTCTTCTTCATTATTCAGAAAACCTCTTCTAACTACCAAGAAGTCCTTTGCATCAATGAATACAAATCTAGTTTTTCCTCTCCTTCTCGCATAGTCTTCACGCCATAACAAAAGGAATTTAAAAAAATCCTGCCAGAGGTCCACAATAGAGTAATCAATCTTAGGCTTTAAGCCCACAGCAGGAGAAAGTAAGGGCATGATACTAATCAAATGAGAAGGATATATAGTCTGTAGTTTCCTATCAGGGAATAGTTCGACAAATAATTGCTCTAGTTGCTTATGAGATGCGGATTTGTATGTGGCGGCAAATATTGAGATTTTGGGCGGATGGTAATACTTGACAAAATTTGCAATTTTAATGGTCTCTCGCACATCATCCTTGTTCTCGAGTGGAAAACCAACTATGATATTATATGAGAGATCTATGTTGAACTCAGAGCACCATTTAAGTACCTCGACAACACGCATTAAGTCATAACCTTTATTGAATATTTTTAATAGCCTGGAACTAAACGATTCTATTCCTATTTGAATATTTCTCACTCCAACGTCGCTTAAAATGGCTAATGCTTCCCTACTTAAATTCCTAGCTGATACTTCAGCCCATCCTATGATTCTATATCCATTACTTCTCAACTTACGAAGGACGTCAATGTATGGATTTACTTCAGGATCTACAAATATAAATTTAATGTTTTTATACTTCCTTAAAAATGTTAGAATTTCATATAGAATTCTACTCTTGTTTTTAGCCTTGTAATATTTCCTTTTATGATTCCAGTTTTCTAAGCAGAATATACATGCAGCCCAAGGACAGCCTCGTATTCCTTGAATAGGTATTCGAGGACTTAAATCATATGCATTCTGGGATAGACCTTGCAAATGGTCTTGGAAATAAGAATCATAATTAGGAATAGGTAGAGAATCAAGGCTTTTGACACTCTCTCTTATAGGATTAACTTTGATTTTATCTGCACATCTATATATCAATCCACTAACTTGAGCCAAGTACTCTATTTTAGCTTCTCCTCTATTCTTAAGTTTCCCCACATATTTAGCTAACTTCAGTAGAGGTAACTCCCCCTCTCCTATGACTATGTAATCTATGAAACTAAAGTTTTTCATTAGTTCAACTGCTAGATAAGGTTCTAATATTATTCCTCCAAGAACTATACGCGAATTATCATTAAATGACTTAAGCATTCTTGATATGGTAAGTGTAGACATTAGCTGTCTATGACTAACGCTAAAACCTATAAGATCCCATGGTTCTTTAAGTATATCATTCACCACATCATATGCATAAACACTTAGGTTATTTATTATACTCTTAATCTTACCTATGTCAAGGTCAAAAGTCATGGAAAGCTTGGATATTATATCACTCCGTTGTTCTTCGAAGTATACAGCTGCAAATAGTTCTTCGCCAATTAGCAAATCCAGTATTCTTTCATATTCGTCATAGCTTATGTATTTGATAATTTCTTTGTGATAGTGTCTGGTTTCCGTAGATATTCCTTCTCTTCTTAGAAAAGCTTCAAGCATAGCTATAGAAGCACATGGGATATCTACTAAATGCCATGGTAATGATGCTAATAGTATTTTACTACTCTTATGCGTCAACCTGCCACCTACTGTTAAAACAATGGATGCAATATTTCTTGCTTAAATAACCTTCTGATAAGATATCGTCCCGTACCTTAACCATTAATGGATGGTCATAGAATGTGCCTTTTTTGATAGCTTCGTCAATGGGAAACTTTATGGGCATATCACAACAGGGTCTAATAGTTGCATCGTAATCTATTGTAAGAGTGTTAAAAGGAGCAGGGCATCTAACATGTCTTGTTTTATATTGATAGCTCATACCCCTTAGGTATTTGAAATATTCGATATAATCCCTTAGTACAGCGTTACTCTGAAGTACATGTAATCCTAGGCAATCTCTTATCGATATTAACTCTTCCATCGTGATTGTCAACTTTTTTATTTCTTCGCTTGATGGTATTATCGAGTCTAATTCTTGCTCTGATAGGGGCAATAGATGACCGAATTCTCCAACTCTTACCATGACGGGTTGTATGCTTAAAATATCCGCTCCACTATCATTAGCTATTCGAACAACATCTATAAGTTCTTCAAAGTTCTGACGACATAATACAAAACAATAACCAAATCCTATATCTTGATCGATTTTCCTAATTAGTTTAGGTAATCTTAAGATAGTGTTAAAATTCTTTAGATTCGTTATTTTATGATGTGTCTCTTCTCTGGCACCATGTAGTGATACAACAAAGATGTCAACATACCTTGCTATTTTTTCCATCAAACGGTCGAGGTTATAACCATTTGTTGAAATCGAAATGGTAAAATTTTTTCTCAATTCACGTAATAATTCAATTAATCTAGGGTGTAATATAGGTTCTCCTCCCGTTATGCATATATGCCTTAGACCATAATGATCTCTTAGTATCTCAGTTACTTGAAGAATTAAATTCATGTCTAGGAAGCTTATATTAGAGTAACGCTTTGATATTGCTCGCCAATAGCCACAAAAAACGCATTTACCATTACACTTGTTTGTTAGAACAAGGTTTATAGCTTTCACTTTGTGCAGTGTTGAATCACTAATTAATGCTCACCTCGAGAGCTTTATTGATTAAATCACTAAATATTTCTTATGTCCTAGGGTTAATCTGTTCGAACTTTATCCTCAGTTTCTGTTCAAGCTCTTTTTCAAGAATTGGATCACTTTCATTCATAGGCCATAAAAATGCAGTTCTTACAATCCTCTTTATTATTCTCTCCTTCTTCATTTTTCCACCTTATATTACTATATCTATAAAAAAAATACTTGCAAAAATATATAAAGTTTTTCCTTAAATATGATATTTTATTAGATGATACAGTCTGCCTTCAGAGTATAAATTGATCATTTTAATATTAACTTATAATTTATCTGATGAACTACAATCTATTGAGGTATAATATAGAATCAAAAGCTATCTTCTTAACAACATCATATATCATCTTAAGCATTGTAATCAAGAATATTATAGAGTATTGAAAGCTTTGCGCTTATTGGGAAATCCATGTGAAGTCGCTCAAATTGAAACTTTACTCGATATACATAAGGATGTAGTAAGTGCGTTTAAATTTGAAATTAATACAAGGCTAATACTAATTGCTGTTTATTCAATAAGGTATGGTTTGATTTGGTGTTGTGGCGTTGCAGTTGCTGATAAGGATTCGAATGTTTACGGTAGGTTTGTTGAGTGTGAATCTCTAAGCAATGATCTTGACCAAACGATTAAAATGGTTAAGGCTTTGCATGAAGCTCCAATTCAGAAACCTCAATAGTAACAGTATAGGTTTCATTGGGATCAAAATCCGGCCGCCTAAGCTTCTCATAATACTCCCTAAGCAATCTATAAAGCTCCTCCTCACCAAGACTATCAGTAATATATAGGCTAGAAGCAATCTCCCTCACCATATCCCTTCGACCCAAATCCACCAACCCCAATAATAACTCAATAAACACTCCACTAAACTTTAACAATCTCAAACACTCAATATTTTCATCCTCAATATCCTTCCCGTAAAGGTGGACGCTACGACTATAAGATAAGTGGACTTAGCAAAGCTCAAATAGAATTTTTAAAGAATATGTCTAGACGGTTTGACTTCATTGTTATTAAGTGGAAGAGAACACCATTAGGATTTGTAGGGGAAATTGAAGAAGTTTACTTAGTTGAAGTGAAGACTACTTTTAAGAGAAGGAGACATGACCTAGAAGCTGGAGTAAAAGGACTTAAGAGAAAGCTTCCAAGTGAAAGGGAAATTCAAAAAGCTAAATCTCTAGGATTTAAACCAATTCTAATAATTGTAGAGTTCCTAGATGACTGGAAGTTCAAAATCACTCCTGTAGGGCTGTAAATCTTTAAAAGGATACACTTTGAAAATAGTCTGATTCTATAGTAAAACAGGAAAATGCTTCTATAACTAAATTTCATTAGAGGTATTTTTAAGCTATTACTTGTTCAAATAACATGTTTGAGATGGAAAATTTTATACTAATCTTAATTTCATTAATTCATGTGATTATATTTTGCTTAATTAAAATTTATCTTAGAATTATGGGTTGGCGTTTAAATTCAGCACCTAAAAATTTAGTTAATATTATTCAAGACATAGCTTCAAAATATTGTTTTAAATTTAAGAACATTTACTTGATAAATAGAGTTATTGGCAGGTATGCTACTGCTTCATGTTTCTTTAAAGATCTGTTTATCCAATGATTTAATTGATATTCTTAATTTTAATGAATTAGAAGCTGTAATTACTCACGAAATTGGCCATTTAATTGGTCATCATGGTATTATCGTATTATTAATTTCCTTCATATCATCTATCTTGACAATTAATATAGGTTGGATAATCATAAGTGCTTACAAGTTATCAAGCATATTCAATTTAATACTATTTTTAATTGCAGTAATAGTGTACGTCAATATATCTGTCCTTATACGCTATTTATTGGAATATAGAGCTGATTTGAGAGCTGTAAAATTAATGAGAAGCTATGAACCCTTAAAACTAGCTTTAATTAAACTATATCTATTCAATAGAAACTACAAATCAAGTATCATTCAGAGGTTAGTGAGAAAAGTATTAACCTATCCACACCCCCACATAATTAAAAGAATTAAGTATTTCAGTAATCTCAGTGAAAGAGAAATTGATGAAGAGATAAGAAGTGTAGTAGCTTATGGAAAATCTTTCATATGAAAAGCAGAAAGAAAATACTTGGAAAAGTTTGGTTAATATATTGGTGGTGGAGACCAGTGTTTTTGTCTGCAACACTTTTATCAGTTTCTCTTAATGTAATATTAATTATTTTTATTGCAACCGTAAACTTCTATATAGATCTTAGAAGTGATACTGTTACTATTCCTCCTAAAGAGATGTTGAAAACTATTCTTGATGCAGAGTTGGGTGACGATGTTTATGGTGAGGATCCAACTGTTAATAGGCTTGAGGAGATGGCTGCTGAATTGATGGGGAAGGAGGAAGCATTATTAGTTACTAGTGGTACTCAGGCGAACCTTGTTTCACTTATGGCTCAGACTAAGCGTGGTGATGAAGTTATAGTTGAGTATGATTCTCATGTTTATAATTTTGAAGTTGGAGGATTATCTGCTATTGCGGGTTTAATTCCTCGACCGATAAAGGGTGAAATGGGGATAATGAAGCCTGAGGATATTGAGGCGGCTATTAGACCTAAGAATATTCATTGTCCAGATACAACGCTTATAGTGGTTGAGAATACTCATAATCGTGCTGGTGGAACTATAGTTAGACCCGAGCATATGAGGGCTATAGGTGAGGTTGCATGGAAATATGGCTTGAAAATTCATGTGGATGGAGCACGGATATTTAATGCAGCTGTAGCGTTAGGTATTGATGTTAAGGAATTGGTTAAAGAAGCAGATTCAGTTTGCTTCTGTTTATCTAAGGGGTTGGCTGCACCTGTGGGGTCTCTTGTTTGTGGAGGTGAAGACTTTATTGAGAGAGCTAGGAAGGTAAGGAAGATTCTTGGGGGAGGAATGAGAAAGGCTGGAATTATTGCTGCGCCTGGAATTTATGCGTTAGAGCATATGATTGATAGATTGAAGGAGGATCATGAAAATGCAAGGTTGCTTGCATATGAACTGGCAAAGATAGATGGAATTAAAATTGACTTGAGGAGGGTGCAGACAAATATTGTGATATTTTCACTAGAGAATATGAGTTCTAGGGAATTCTTAGCTAAGCTTCAAGAGAGAGGTGTTAAGGCGGGTATGATTGGTTTAAGAGAGATTAGGATGGTGACACATTATGGAATTACTCGAGATGACATACTTTACACTGTTAATGTTGTAAGAGAGGTAATGGAATGTGTTTAGTATTTAAAATGATATTTGTATTCTCCGATGGGAGTTAAAATTGCTCTTAGAAACAATATACATCCACATGAAAGAAAAATGCCTGGCATTGGCAACACGTAAATCCAAATGGGAATAGCTAAAATTACTAGGTAGTTTCCATTAATTTTTTCAATAATTTTTGGAGTAGTAGATGAAGCATAGGCATAACTTAAATATGGGCCTAGTATAGCGATTAGAAGTAAAATATTAACAAGTTTCTTATTTGGCTTTATCTTCTTTCTCTTAATTTTATGTAAGTATACTAGGATTATTGTGGGTAGGGTGAATGTGAACCAGTATCCGAAGAGAGGGGTTAACTTACCCCAGAGTATTGGAATTATAAGTTCATGATAATATGTCCCTAACTTAAATTCCCATGCTGATAGCCAAAAGTGGATAGGGGGTCCTACTTTGAGCATTATTGGAAATCCAATAGATATTATAGCTACAATTAATCCATAGAGAATTGATTTTTGAATTTTATCAATATTTTCAGTACCCAATATAATTCACCAAGCATATTAAAATTAACTTATCAATTTTATTCTTTATTGCAATTTTATTGTTTAAACCATATAATTTTTATCATGTGAACTGTTATTCTGGCTACATGTATTGGTAAAGACGGTAGGCCTAATATTATAACTTTAGGTTGAGCTATGAAGACTTCTGGTAGGCCTCCAATGGTTGCGATAAGTGTTGCACCTAAACGGTATTCCTATATTTTAATTGAGGAAACCGGTGAATTTGTTCTAGCTATTCCTACAAGTGAGATTATTGAAGCTATCCATAAGTGTGGTAGAGATTCAAATAAATTTGGGGATTTCAATTTAACTCCTTTACCTGCTAAAGTTGTTAAGCCTCCTCCCATTAAAGAGTGTGTAGCTAATCTTGAATGTAAAGTTGTAGGCGAAATGACTACTGTTGATCACACTATCTTCGTAGGTGAAGTATTAGTGGCATTACTCATGGGGATGAGTATAGAGAAATTGGCAGAGTAATTGTATATAAGCTTAATGGTGAAATAAAAAGGTGGGTTGATGGGGTGTCTTGAAATGGAGATTAAAGAGAAATACTACTTAACTTTACATCCTAGACCTGTATATGTTATAGGTTCGGGAGCTTATGGCTCTAAGTCAAATTTAATGGCTGCATCATGGGTTTCTCCAGTATCTGAAGAGCCTCCAAGAATAGCGTTAGCTTTAGATGTTGAATCATATACTTGGGAGTTAATTGAAGAGTATGGTGAGTTTTCAGTTAATATTCTTGATGGAGTTTATTTGGATAAGATATACTATGTAGGTTCAAGGAGTGGTAGGAATGTAGATAAGATTAAGGATTCTGGTTTAAAGATTGTTAGGGGTGGAAAAGTTAATGCGCCAATAATTCTAGATGCATTGGCAGTTTTGGAGTGTAAAGTTTATAGAGTTGTTGAGTGTGGTGATACTAATCTAATTATTGGAGATGTAGTTAGATGTATTGTTAATGAAGAGAAATTTAATTTAAGATATGGCTGGGATATGAGGAAAGTAAATATACCATTACACTTATGGGGTAGAGTCTTCACTTTTCCGAGGGGTATAAAAATAGTGGGGAGATAGTATGAGATATTTATGTTATATTAATTGTTGAAATTTATTGGAGGCTAGAGTAACTTAAACATCAATTTCCTAATATTGCCTACAGTCTCCTTATTTAGCTTTGATATTTTAAGTGTACTCAGCTGGCTCCTATAACTTTATGTTACAATCTATAAAAGAAATGAAGTTTGATTAGAGTTTGAATTTACTTT
>NZ_JBTVBB010000042.1:0-6644 GCF_058356305.1 Candidatus Culexmicrobium sp. | reverse complement strand
ATTATAATGTTGCAGGCTCCTGGTGGATATCCCTGTTGGATCATCCTACATTTTAAACCCATGGTTTCATCTCACATCTACTTGGGTGTTTAATAAGTAACCTAAATTTATCTAATTATTTCTTTAATCTTATTTTTTAATTTTTCTAAAATTTTAATTTTATTAATTATATATTTTTCTTCTCTAAATTCATTAACTATTATGTTTAACATTTCATTTATATATTTTAGTGGTTTTTTATCTAATATTCTTCTAAGATAATTCCAATCTATTTTGTCTGTATAAATATACATTAACTGAATAGCATCTTCAATGTCTTTTAGTGAGCCTAAGATTTTTATTTTTGCTGTAATAAGTTCTTCAAGTGGCGACAAATATAGATTTGCTCCATTTATTTCTATTGTTTGCTTTCTATTTAATGTGGAATAATCTAGTTTAGTTGAAGCTATTTTGAAGTCTAAAATTCTATTTAATGGAGATATTATTGTGAAGTGAGTTTTTTCTTTAAATGCATTTTCCATTTCAGCTAGGCTCATTTTATACCCCTCTTTCCTCAAAGTGTTAAATAACTTTTTAATATCATCTATACTTTCTATTTTTATTAATAAATCAATATCAAGTGTTGTTCTTTCAATTCCTAATAATATAGCTGCAATTCCGCCAATTAGGCAGTATTCAAAATTATTTTTTACTAGAATTTCGGCAATTTTCTTTATGTCATCTATTAGTGTCATTTCTTTTTCTCCTATGAAATTTTCTTATCATTTTTCTCAGTAGTTGAGCTTCCAACATTCTTTCTGTTATTTGATTGTATGGTAGGTTGGTGATTTTCATTGCCACTTTTATGCTGAGTTCATTTAACTTTGAGAATTCTTTGAGTATGTTTAGGGCTTTTGACGGTTTTTGTTTTGTCATTTTTCTCACAACAAAATGGTATTTCTATGTATTTAAATGTAAAATTATGATATTTAATTAGGTTAAAGCTTTCAATAATTCTTTTCCTTTAGTCGTTATGGCATAATAGATTCTAACTCTTCCTTTAACTATTTCACTTCTACTTTTTGAGATGAGTCCCATTTGTTCAAGTTCCTTTAAGTGCTGATATATTGCTGGAATTGTAATGTCATTTCTTTTTTCGACAACTTTTTTCCAAACTTCATATCCATGAAGCTTTTTGTCTTCAAGAGTTTTCAAAATTTGTATTTTTGTGCTTCCAATTCCAATTCGAGGCTTAGTTTTAACTTTAAATTTAATGAATTTTTCTAGTGTTACATTTTTTTCTAATTCCTTTATGGCTGCAACTGGATCCTTTAATCCAGATCCAGTTATTATGCAGACTATTGTGTCGGATGGGTCTATAGTACCTTGTTCTACTAGTTCTCTTATACATGCTATTGTTGATGCTGCAGCGGGCTCAGCAAATATTCCCTCTGTTTTAGCTAGTATTCTTGAAGCCCAAAGCATTTTTTCGTCAGAAACTTTAACTGCAAATCCTTTACTTTTTCTTAATGCATTTATAGCTTCTAAATCTCTACTTGGATTTTTAAAGGCAATGTCCACTGCAATTGTTTTTTCAAATTTTTCTTTTAAAATAAGTTTAGAGTGAAATTTATCTACTATTGGGGCACATCCTTCTGGTTGTACTCCAATTAATTTTGACTCTATTTTTTCTATTAATCCTATTATTTTAAATTCATTAAGTGATTTCCATATAGCTGATACTAGTCCTCCACTTCCCATTGGAGCGACTATAAAGTTTGGACATTGCCAATTGAATTCTTCAATTATTTCGAAGCCAATTGTTTTTTCTCCTTCAAGTATAAATGGATCTGCATTGTCAGCGAAATAATGTTTTCCATTAAAGTTTACCTCTTTAAACTTATATGCTGGTAGTATGGTGGCTCCATAAACTATTATTTGGTATAACTTACTAGCATCTATTTGTTCTGAGATAAAGACTGTACATTTTAATCCTGCTTTAGCTGAATATGCTGCTAATGCTGCTCCTAGATTTCCTTTAAATAAGCCATGTATTCCTATATAGCCTTCTTCATTTAACTTAGTTATTAGTACTGAAGCTCCACGGTCCATAAATGAGCCTGTAGGATTTTTAGTTTCATCCTTTACATATAATTTTTTTATACCTAGTTTTTCTCCGAGTTTTTCACATTTAATTAGTGCTGTTTTTCCTTCACCTAGTGAAATTATTGATTTAGGATCGCATGGTAGAATTTCTATATACTTCCATACTCCATCTACTCTTTTTTCAAGTTTTTCTCTTGAAAGTATATTGGCTATAGATTCATATTCATATGTAATTTCTATTGGTCCATTACATTTTGTACATCTTCCAATAATTTTCTCTGTATCATATTTTTTGCCGCACCTTGTACACTTAAAGAATATTGTTTTCATCAATATTTAAGAAATTCTTTATATATTTAAGGTTAACCTTAAGCTTCATTTAGTAACTAAAATTTCTGGATATGGGTCGATAGTTAAGATTTAATATTAAAGTTTTATTATTGATTTAAATTTTGTTTTTACTTTCAATTTTTGGGTGAAACTTTGAGTGTTAGTCGTGCTAGATATGCTGCTTATACTAGTATGCTTACTTCTTTAGTCTATGTTATGACTAGTATTGCTGTTCCTATGCCTAAACCTCTAGGTGTTTGGCATATGGGTGATGTTGCATCTTTCATTGCGGGTATTCTTTTTGGTCCTAGAATTGGTGCTTTTGCATGTGGTGTTGGTGCAATGCTATTTGATGTCTGGAATCCATTGTATCAAAGTGCATTTATTCAATGGGCTCCTGCAACAATTTTTATACGTGGAGTTATGGGATTTATAATAGGTTATTTAAGAGATAAGATTACTTCTAATCGTAGGATTTCCGAAGTTTTTGCAATGGCCTTAAGTCATGTATGGAAGAATTTCGCTTATTTCTTTTATGATTACATGTTATTTGGCCCTGTTGCCTTTTTAGATCTAGTGACTTTCTTTCCCCTAAGTGTGGTAGATATAATTGTCAGTTTACCTTTAATTGCTGGTATTCGAAAGGCATTGAAAATTGAATATGTTGTTTAGGTGATGTACATGACTGTTTTAATCGATGCTCATGTCCATTTGGGCTCCTTTCCTCTTTTTAATGTTGAGTTAGATGTTGAAGGAATGATTGGTATAATGGATGACTATAATATTAGAATTTGTATTGTTTTTTCACTACCTAATGAAATTACGTTGAATGCTATAAGGAAGTATCCTAAGAGGATTTCTGGTTTAGTTTGGGTCAATCCATATGAGGGGGAGAAAGCTGTGAGTGAAGTGAAAAAATATATTGGGGATTTTGGCTTTAAAGGGATTAAGTTACATCCATTGCTAAATTCATTTTTACCAGATCAAGAAGTGGTTTATCCTATTATGGATTTAGCTGGAAAATATGATGTTCCAGTACTGTTTCATTGCGGCCATCCACCCTGGTCATTGCCATGGCATTTCAGTAATTTAGCTGACGTTTACCCTGATGTAAAGATTATTTTGGGTCACATGGGTCATGGACATATAGTATATATTAATGGTGCCATTGAAGTTGCTAAAAAGCATGATAATATTTATCTTGAAACTTCTGGTATGCCAATGCATGCAAAAATTAAAGAGGCAGTTGAAACTGTTGGTGTTGATCGGGTTCTTTATGGTTCTGATATGCCCTTTGGACATCCTGCTTTTGAAATTGAGAAGGTGATGGTTTCAGGGTTAAGTGAGGGTGAATTGGAGTTTGTTTTAGGTAGAAATGCATTGACTCTCTTTAAATTGAAGCTTTGATTTTAATGTTGATCTTAATTTTTCAATTGCTAGTGGATGTGCAACTGCGGGTTTAAATTCTTCCTTTAAAATTTGATTATAGGTTTCTTTATCAAGGATAACTGTCAATTTGTCGTTTAGCTTTAAGTCTTTAAATGCTAATTTTATGGCTTTAATGGTTTCAGAATCTGGTCTAAAGTATGCAAAGTAGTGTTTGTAGTGGTTTTTGTGAGTGTTAACATATTTTTTAACTCTTTCTCTAGTTACCTCAATATATTCCTTTTTAATTTCTTCTGTCTCAAGCCATTCAGGCCAATCATATGCGTAGAATGGATAGTGTTTAATGAACTCATATGGTATAACTCCTGGACTGCTAACTGCAATTAAATGAAGTTTCTTAAAGAATGGGTAGCCTGAAATAGCATTTAGAATTGCTCTCCAAGTTCTAGACCTAGTATATGGCTTCTTATATGCGCATGGAAGAAATAATACGTAGTTTTTTCCTTTTGGCGGCTTATAAAATCTAGTAAAATAGTCTTGCCAAACTTCATAATATGGATGAACAATAAATTCATGCCCTACTCCTCTCAAGAATATTCTCTTTGACTTTGGAAATTTTGGTATAAAGTTGTAATTGTTGAAATCTAATTCCACCCTCGGATTACTCTTCCATTTCTCTACAAGCTGATAAAATTGTTTTTCATCTAGAGGTCTCCAATTACCTTTTATCCAGTCTTCCCATAATTCTGATTGCACATGTGGATATGCATTTATAATTACAATGCTATCAGCAATTTTTAAAGCTAAATTCATGGTTTCATCAAGAATCTTTCTTTGAAGTTCAGGTTTTCTATATAGGATAGGATGACCGTTAACTAGAACATAAATTCTTACTCCAAATCCATAATCACGTAGAAGTCTCACAGCCTTCAGATAATCTTCAACTTTAAATCCCTTCCTATAATATCTTTCCAAAATTTCATTGTCAGCTAATTCTAAACCCATGGCAACTGTAATCTTCACTTTCCTACTTCTCAATAATTTCAGTGTCTCTTCATTAATGAATTCTGGTCTAGACTCGATTACTAATTCATCAACATCATATTTTTCAACAATTCTAACTACCCATTCAACAAAATTTTTTGAAAACTGTTTTTCATCTAAAAAGCTTCCAGATGAAAATATTTTCAGCCTATTTATTTTCCCTCTACTTACATGTTTCTTAATAAATCCTTCAAATCTCCTTTTAAGCTCATTTTCCGCTACTTCAACTTTCTTCTTACCCCATCCACAAAAGTAGCATTGACCCCAAGCACACTTACCCCTCTCAAGTATCATGTGGACAGTTCTATTCTGATGGACTGACATGTCTTAATCCTCACCTTACTAATTAGATGTGTTAATAATGATATAAACATTTAAAGTACTAAACCAAATATGTAATCTTAATAGTTGGGGGGATTCAATGAGCAAACGTATAATAATATTTCTATTTATTGGGATAATTATTGGTTTCTCTTCAGGATATATGATACTACCAAAGCCAGTAAATCTTGAAGCAAAAATAGAAGAGCTGGAAGAAGAATTACTGGAACGTGAAGCTACCCTTATCTCACTACAAAGTCAAATAGATGAACTAAACAACGAAATCACACGTCTAAACGAAAAGTTATCTAAACTTCAACAACAAGTTGAAGTAGAAATTTTAGGCATTTACTTTTCACCAAAAGGCGGATGTGAACAACAAGTTATATACTGGATCTCAAAAGCTAATATGTCAATTCACATTCTAATCTACAGCTTTACCTCAGACTCGATTGGCAACGCATTAATAGAAGCCCACAATAGAGGAATTGAAATAAAAATAGTGTTTGAAAAAAGTCAAGTAAGCAAATACAGTGAATACTTCAAATTAAAAGAAGCAGGAATAGAAGTACGCAATGACACAAACCCAAAGCTAATGCATCACAAAGTAATGATAGTAGACCAAATAATAGTCCTAACAGGAAGCTACAACTGGTCATATTCAGCAGAGAACAACAACAATGAGAACCTAATAGTGATTAAAAGCAGACAAATAGCCCTAATCTATGAAACAGAGTTTCAAAAAATATGGAACCAAAGCGGTAAATAAAACTAGGCAAATTCAAGGTAACGTTAAATCTTTAAGAAACCTATAGTTAAATATAATAGCAATGATGTAGAGACAAAGACTGAAAAATGATGATCTCATCTCACACTGAGCTTCCCTTAAAATAAGCTCATACAATAAATTTTTCTTTTACAAAAGTAAAGAAACTTATTTTGCTTATCATTTAAAATGGAATTTAATCCTACAGGATCGGATATCTGGCTAGTTGTTAACGGAGAGAAGATATCTGTCCTTTTATTGTAAGTTAG
This sequence comes from Candidatus Culexmicrobium sp., assembly GCF_058356305.1. NCBI lineage: Archaea > Thermoproteati > Candidatus Culexarchaeota > Candidatus Culexarchaeia > Candidatus Culexarchaeles > Candidatus Culexmicrobiaceae > Candidatus Culexmicrobium > Candidatus Culexmicrobium sp. The sequence continues at coordinate 443 of NZ_JBTVBB010000042.1, read as the reverse complement.
CTTAATAGGAACTTAATTGAGAAGCTTGAGCAACAGAAACTCTTTCAATTCTTTTTTAATTAAGATTTTTTGTAACCAGGATACATTAAAAGCGTATTCGTCCACAAACCAATAAGGCCAACTTTCAATTCTTTTTTAATTAAGATTTTTTGTAACTCCCAAGCCAAAACTCCCCAACTACGAACTCAACTTTCCAAGCTTTCAATTCTTTTTTAATTAAGATTTTTTGTAACTAAAACTAACGGCGAGTGGAGAGAAGAAATAAAAATTACTAGCTTTCAATTCTTTTTTAATTAAGATTTTTTGTAACTTAATTGAGGAGTATGGTTTGAAGCGGAAGAGGAAGATCTTTCAATTCTTTTTTAATTAAGATTTTTTGTAACAAAATTAATCGAAATTATAAAGTTATACAACGATTACAACTTTCAATTCTTTTTTAATTA
>NZ_JBTVBB010000041.1:0-4300 GCF_058356305.1 Candidatus Culexmicrobium sp. | reverse complement strand
CAGTGTCTTCAATTTCAGGTCGTTGTAGTGTTTTGCTGAAGATTTGGGTTTTGAAGTGTACTTGTTAATCCATAAAGTGCGTGTATTAGGACTCCTCCCCATTTAGCATTTAATATTCGCGGTATTTTTGGTTTTATGAATTTTAGGCCATTCCTAATGCATTCTTCTTCTAGTCCAAGTTTCATTGATGTTAAAGCGTTGAGTACTATGCATGTTCTAAATATTCCTCCCTTTGCTGTTTTTGGAGAGTATCCTGGCCATGCACCATTTTTCAGCTGTGTGTTAATTAGGTGTTTAATTGGTTCAATTACTAATTTATCATTCTTACTATATCTAGCGTAGCTAAGATATGTTAAAACTATTTCTGGTGCGAGGTTCCATTTATTATATTCCCAGTCTTTTTTCAGAAAGTTGATTGTGGATTCTAAATTTACTTTTCTGCCAATACATTTATAGGTTGCTAGTATTAGTGCAGTGCACCATGCTTCGCTTTTCTGAGGTTTTAGGTGTTTTGGTTTCCAATTCCAGCCGCTATCATTGAGTCTCTGATTTTCTATCCAATTTAGAATGATGTGTGAGTTTGGATGGGTTTTTTCAATTAAATGGTATGTGAGAAGGGTTAGAGCGGCTGAGTTAACTAATTTGCATATTTCATTTATGCTCTTCTTTTTTAGGTATGCGTGTAATATTGGTTTAAAGTGTTGTTTATGTTTTCTTGATTTTATTATTGGATGAGCTAAGTAGAGGTCTGTTAATGGTAGTTTTTCAATGTTTTCTATTAAAATTTCCATTAATTTTTCAATTAGGATTTCTTTTTTAAGCATTTATATCACTTTGATGTGGCTTTGTGATGGTTATAGCTTTATTCTCCCAGTTTCTTCTTCAATTTTTATTTTTGTTCCATAGAGCTTTGATAATTTTTTGACGTTTTTGAGTATTTTTAATGCTTTTTCTTTTTTTGCTAGTAGTGGTCTTCCTCTGTTTGGTCTTGGTTTTTTAAATCCCAGATCTACTGGGTATAGCTTTATTTCTTCGAATTTACCTTTATTGAAGGTGCAGTGGACTAATATTGTTTCCCAGTATTCTGGCTTTGCGGTGAACCATTTGAATCCCATTTTTATTAGCTCTGGTATTCCCTTTTCCCTTGCATCATAGAGTTCTGATGGCGTTGCTTTCCAGTCTAGCTTATATCTTTCATAGAGGTCTGCTGGTTGTTTTTTGATTAGGTCATTTTGGAATATGAAGTTGCCTAGGCTGTAGAATATCGGCTTTCCCTTGTAAATTTCTATTCCCCTTAATATGTGGGGTCCATGTCCAACGAAGAGGTCTGCCCCTGTATCTATACATTTTCTCGCGAATTCTTCTATGAAGGGTGCTGGTTTTTCTAGGCTTAGGTATCTTTCATGACAGTGTAGTGAGAATATTACGAAATCTGCCATCTTCTTTGCATCTCTTATTGCTTTTAAGTTTCCCTCTTCATCTTGCTTATTGATTTTAAAGTTAACTTTAATTTCATCACCTCTTATGAATTTGTTTCCAAATAGTCTAATGGTATCTATGTCTTCTCTGGGTTTATATCCTAGGAGTCTAGATATTTTGACGAGTGCTTCGAAGACTTCCTTTGGTATGGTATATTCTACACTATATCTTAATGGATTTACTCCAGGTCTTCCTTGTAAATCTGGTCTTGATGCACCTGCTCTCGCTTCTCTTGGAAAAGTTGATGTCGCTGATATTAAAGCAATCCTCCCCCAACTTGTCTCCAGGTAGGCTGGAGATCTTGCCTCACCTAAGTTCATGCCAACTCCTGCATGAACTATTCCAACTCGATCTAAGTTTCTTGTTGTTTCTATCATTCCCTCAATTTTATAGTCCATGGCATGATTATTGGCCCTACTAACCATATTGAAGCCCATCCATTTTAGTTCATCTGCAATATAGCTTTCTGTTGCGGCGTATGTTCCACCACTCTGTGCTGCTGGATAGCCTTTGAAGTCATTTATTAGTACTTCTAGATTTGTGAATCTTACCTGTGTACTTCTAATAATTTCTATTATTTTTAGGAATTCTGGTTCCTTATAAATTGACATTTTTGTTGCTATGAAGGAGTCTCCAGTTAGGGTTAAAGTTAATTTTTCATTTACCTCTCTCATATAATTCCCCGAAGTATTGTTGTTCGTATATGTAGATAACTAATTTGTTTTATGAATACATTGTTGTGCTTTAATGATAACTTAAATATTATTTTAAATGGATTTTATATGGTGAATTAATTGCTAAGTATATGCTTTTATGACTTGTATGCTGATATTGATGTTTTAAAAGGTTTTATGAGGGCTAATTGTGGTATTAAACTTGAAAATAGACTGGATGTTCCAGTAAACAAGGTTGCTTTCTTATTAAATAGAGGCTTAAAATTAAACTTGATTAAATGTATTGGTAGACGTGTAGAGTTTAATGAAAGGTTAACTAGCCTTGAAGATTTAGAGGGCTTTGAAGTCAACTTTATTGAGGTATTTTTCGAGGAACCATTGAATACTGGAGATATTGTAAGGTTAGCTATAAATTATGAGGGAAGAATAGCTGATTATCAACATATTTTCAAATATATTAAAGATAATATAAATGAGCGCTTCACTCTCATTAGACCTGACGCCTATAGTTATCCAATTATAGGTACATTAAAGTTTAAAGAAGATATTCCAATAATTACTTCTCAGCAGTTTAACTATAAATTAAAAATTAGAGTTCCCAAAAACTATGTAGTTGCTAATAGTGGATGGTTGGTTAATAAGATTGAGTTTGATGAAAAAGTATTGTACATTTATGAGAGTAGGCTTCCAAGCTATAGAATTGACTTTGCAATTGCTAAGTTTAGGGAGCTTCATGATGTTGAAGATGACTTACATGTCTTTGTATTTGATGAGGATTATGAACAGGCAACTAGAATTTTAAATGAATTGAAGAGAACCTTAAGATTTTATGTTGATTGGTTTGATTATCCACCTAAATGGGCCGGATACACTGTTATTGAAATTCCTGATAATTGGGGTAGTCAATCTGATTTAACTGGAATGCTACTTAATGCTGAGGTTTTTAAAGACCCAAGTAAAATTTCAGGTTTATATCATGAAATAGCTCATTTATGGTATGTTAAAAGTGGTGAAAAGTATATTTCAAGATTTTTTGATGAGGGTCTTGCAACTTATCTTCAATTGCTGGCTGAAAGAAATTTTCTTGGGGAAGACTATTTTAATAGGCGCTTAGAACAGTTGAGGGAGAAGTTTATTAAATTAGCTGAGAAAAATCCAAAGCTTATTGAAGTGCCTATTTCTAAGTATGGTGAATACATGTTAACTGATGCTTCATATTATATTGGAGCCTTCATATTTTATATGCTACACCAGTTAGTTGGAGATGAGAATTTTAAAATATTAATTAAAACGCTAACTAAAAATTATAGTGAAGATAAAGTTACTATGGAAGTTTTTAAGAAGCTAGTAATAACTATTTGTGAAGAAAAGCTTAATCGATTCATTTTTGAATGTTTATATAGTAATAGGCCAGCTCAATTCTTGATTAACAGAGTTCCAATAGATGAAGTAATCTCGAGTTACAAGTAATCCACTTGAATATTCTTCGTATTTTTAAGTCATGCTTTCTCTCTATGTTATATTGAAGTTATTCTAGTTGTTTCTAAATGCTTTTAAATTTTCTTTTCTATCTTTTAAATGGTGAATCATATGTATGGTTGGAATGGTAGAATTCTTAGAATAGACTTGTCCAAGAAAAAGTGGAATATTCAAAAGTATGATTCAAGTTTAGCATTAAACTTCATTGGTGGCAGGGGATTTGCAATTAAAATTCTATGGGATGAACTCAAGCCAGGTACACCGCCTCTCTCACCTGAGAATAAGCTTATATTGGCTGCTGGTCCACTTACTGGTTTGCCTCTAGCTAGTAGTGGTAAAATGGTTGTTGCAGCTAAAAGTCCGTTGACTAATGGTTATGGTGATGGTAATGTTGGAACCTTCGCTTCAGTATATATGAGGAAGGCTGGTTATGATGCAGTGGTTATTGATGGTGTAGCTGAAAAGCCTATCTATCTATATGTTGAAGATGATAAGGTTGAGTTTAGAGATGCCAGCGACTTATGGGGTTTAGATTCATTTAATGCGGAAAGAAAACTCTATGAAGTTCATGGTAAAGATTCAGGTATAATTTTAATTGGCCCTGCAGGTGAAAATCTTGTTAAATATGCAACTATAGTTTCACAAGAGGGCAGAGCTGGTGGAAGACC
>NZ_JBTVBB010000040.1:0-10249 GCF_058356305.1 Candidatus Culexmicrobium sp. | reverse complement strand
AAGAAAACCCTTATTCTCTCCAACTAATTCACCTTTCCTTTTCCAAATCTAATTTTGACACATGTTACACCAATAACACCATAACATGATGAGTCAAAATAATCCTCTCGAAATCTAGGGAAATTTCCAACTTTAACACATTTCAAAATAACCAGACTTCTTCATCCAACAATTCAAAACATCACCCTTACAATTTTACTTTTCCCTACTTCTTTTTCTGAACCAAGTCCTAATAGACAGAAATGTAGGCGGAGTCACCAGCAAATATGCAGTTATTCCAGCTAAAAATAATGTTGAAGTAATCCATGAGTAAAACTCCCAAAAACTCATAGACTTCCAATCCAAACCAAAAATTGGAAATAACCAGTAAAGAAGAGTACAAACATAAAATCCACCTAAAAACTTAGAGAGCAACCATCTAACCAACCTCAACCTAAGCATAAAATCACCAAATAAGCATTAGTAAACCACAAAATAAATCTTTAAAATCTCCATGAAAAGAGTTGGGCATAAAATGTTATTTACATCATTAATAAACTTTTAATCTCAATCATACATTTTGACCAAATTTTAACTAGATTTCTTCTTTTCCCTCAAGCATAATGGACAGTTAAATTTCCTACAAGGTTCATATGGGTGATAGTAAAAGAATATTTTATGCCTCCTACAATAAGCCAAATAAATTTCAATTGGCCTCTTCGAATATAAGTCTGCATCAGTATATACATATGTTGAGCCGAACAGTAATGCTTTAATCTTACTCCATAAAGAGGGCCTAGGATTAATTGCAATCACTGGATATGGAATATTCTTAAATGAATTTAAAATTTCAACAACTCTACCTATTTCTGATTTCAAAGTTCCCCTCTCAACAACTCTCATATAAACCTTAAGAGCCTCAACCATTAACTTAAATTCCCTTTCACCAAGAATTAAATGAACATAGTTCTCATTCAAAAGCAAACCTCCAAATTAAATATTATCAACAATTAAGCCTTAATAACATTTCAGCCATTAATTATCACTATTCCAATTTTCATCCATAACTTACTTGTGACTCCTAACTTGTAGATAAGAGAGTATTGAGAATATAATGTAAGCCACCCCTGACAAGATGAAGGGCACTTGATATCCATACTTCTCCATCAATATGCTAAATATGATTAACGATAGGAATTCAGTAATCCTCATTGGTATATGGAGTATTCCAATATCTATCGACAATGTATCCCTCCTATCCTTACTTACCATAGCTATTATTGACTCATAAAACCTAGTTCCAAACCCACTTGCAACAGCCAATAAAACAATAAAAACAGACATGAAGTATTCAGATGAAAATGGTAAAAACATACATGCAACCAAATACATTACACTCTGAATAATTGCCCTAGCCAAACTAAGTGACATCCCCATTGTTATAAAAACTATTATAGACGATACTATACTATACACCATAAATACTCCTCCAATCATCATATAATTATAGCCAAGCACCCTAGACATAAAAACTGGAAGAACAAGCGACGTTAAAGGATACCTAGCCAAACTATTAACAGCCATAATCACAGAAACACACCAAAAATCCCTACCCTTACCCCTAAAATCTAAAGCTCTCAAAGCACAAATTAAATCCAGCCTAGCCTCTTTCCTCCCCTCACTCCACAAAAGCACAGTTGGATATAGAAGCATCATAGACGCGATAAGAAGTACTATAAATGCACTCCAAGCCCCAACCAAAGACATTACAAATCCAGTAACAACTCCACCAATAGCAAAGCCAAGCGTAACAACACCAATAACCCTAGTAGCCTCACCAGCCTCTCTCCTAGGCGACAACAGATAAGTGGCAGTCCTACTAACAGCCCAATAAGCTGAAGCAGAAACCCCCTCCATAACCTTACCAATAGCAAAATCTAATGGCGAAACAGCCATCAAATAAATCAAAGTAGCCAAAGTCAAAGCCGACCAATTAACAAGGAAAATAGGAGACCAACCAATCTGATCAGCCAAAACAGCAAACAAAATCCTAACAAAAAGAAAGACAAATGGAAGAATACTCATAATAACGCCAATCTCAGCCAAGCTAACACCTCTCTCCAACAAGACTAGCGGGATTGCGATACCTAATCCGCCTGAAACAAAGCTTGTTAGAAATGATGTTAGTAACACTCTCCACATAGCAGCATCACCGATGTGACAGCATAAAATTAAACAACATGTATAAAACGATCATTAATAGAAATAGTTTTACCTAGCTTTTCACCACAATTACCAGTTAAATTCATTTAGATGTGTTAGTAATCATTTTAAGGTTGATTATTTTTGATTTTTAGTGTCCATGGGGTTTCCACATCCACACTGCATAGTTTGGTGGCGCTATTTCTGGTGGTTTTGGTAGAATTCTTCTTTCTATAAGCTTCTTAACTGTGTATCCCATCAATATGTGGTATATTAGTTGTAGGTAGTCTCCAGCTCCTTCTAGATGATCTGAATAGTTTAGCTGCCTATAACTTTCCAATATCCTGTCTATGTTGTCTATTACTGCTTCTGCAATTTTTACTGAAACTTTTTCTACAATTTCTGTTAGTCCTATTTTATCAACTTCCCTTATTACTGGTATGTTGAGTTCAACTCTCCCATCAACCATTCTTATCAACTTCAACTTCCTTAGTCTTTCAATGCTTTGAAGGTGTTTCGTAGCCTTTATGCTATCGAGTGGTACTGACTCTTTGAATAGGAGTGATAGAAGCTCTTTGTTTTCCTTAATTTTTCTCATTAGCTGGGTTACATCTATTTCTCTTGTGAATAGTGTACTGTGCAAAACACTTATTCCAAATCTATTAAGTTTATTTGAGTTTACCCCCAAATGTGGTATTTCCCAGCTGTTTTCAGCTCCTAGGAAGGGAATGATTTTCTGCCAGTAACTGTAGAGTTTGCGTATTCCTTTTTTCTCTTCAAGTTTCTCTATTTCTCCCAGTGTGCCGAAGTCTAGGATTAATGCATCAACAACTATGTGGGCTAAGTCTTCCCATTTAAATCCCCTTGAAAATGACAACTTCATAACCTTTCCTTTAATTTCTTCATAGTCCTCTTCTATTATGTTTGCTTCTAATTCTGCTATTGGATCCAGATATCTCCTAATCTTCTTAAATAAGTTGACTGTTAGAATTGGAATTGCAACTAGAAACCTATTCTCTATTCTGTAAATTAATCTTCCCTTTTCCAACATTCTCAACATTTTATGGACCTCATCTACATCCATTCTCAACCTTAATGATAATTCATTAATAGTCATGCTTTTCTCACTTAACAAGTATAAAATTTCGCCAACTTTCGGATTTACATACAATAGCTCCCAAGGATTAACTCCAAATCTATTAATAGCCTTTCTACCGTCACCAACACAAAAGAATATTACCAGTAATTTCCCATAAGGTTTCTTTGACATGTTGCTTCACTCCAGTTCTGCTTATATTTTAGGTGATTTGAACTGTTCCTAAGACCCTTATTTTGTCTGATAGGATTGCATAGACTTGTGATGGTATTGTTAATGGCCCCATTACAATTGTTCTTTCTATGACCTTGTCAGCCAGTTCTGGGTCTATGTCCATTGCAAGTGTTAATGGGCCTAAACATCCTATTAATACTTTCCTTCCCGCTCTAAACCAGCTTTCCAATAGTCTATTATCTATCTCCATTGGCGCCATGAATACTATCTTTGATGTTCTCCCTCTTCACTTACCATCTCTGCTACTCCAGTGTAAGTTATTTCTCTTTCAACTAGTCTTGCTGTTTTAGCTATGGTTCTCAGCGTATCTTCAATTCTCGGTATTAATACCATTTCTATTGCTTTTGATAGATTTCTAAATTCAAGTCTATATTCACGTCCAATATAGTCTATAAGCCCTAAAGTGTGTAGGTCATCTAAATATTTTCTAGCTGTATTTGGACTTATGTTGAATTGCTTTGCAATTTCAGTTGATGTGACACTGCCTCTTCTCTCAATGTATAGGTACATGTCTTGAGCTAATTTTCAAGTCCTAGTGAATACATAACCCATCGCTTAATGTATTCCTCACGTTTTTCCTCTGGTATTGCTTCTGGAGGTCTAAGCTTCCTAACAATCCATTCGGCTAGTACTTCAAATTCTTCATTCATCATCCTTCACCTCATAAACAATTATTGATGAAGCCTTAACGTCTACACTATCAGACTCACAAGTCTCCAACCTCTAACTCTCCATCATCAACTAGAATTCCTCAGACTAAAATTATCACTATCTACTTGCTGTACTAAACCTTCAGCTTCAATGGTTCTACCAGAATAAACATGAACACCGATAACCTTAACCTTCACAACACCCTTCTCACTAAGATACCTTATATATGGTATAGCTTTCCTAACACTACTAAAACTTCGTCCACCCACAACTTTACTAGAACTATAGGTTCTAAAACTTGATTCAACCCTAGCAATACTCTTCAGAACCTCAATAATCCTGGGTAAAGTTCTCCTTAAAATAGCCTCACCGAGTGAATACTTCAGATAATACTCTCTACCCAACTTCTCAACAATCCCTAAGGTATATAATTTATCTAAAATACCTCTAGCCTCATCTTCACTGAAACTGAACTCCTCAACCAAGTCCTCCACTGTTGTAGAACCTCTAGAAGCCAAGTAAAAGTAAACTCCCTGCCCTTTATCATCTAGTCCAAGAGAAGCTAAAATCCATCTCTCTCTGTCCTCCTTTAAATCGTTGCTGGGAGGTTTAATCTCCCTAATTTTCCACTCAGCTAAGATTTCGGTGCTAAACATACTCTACCTCCAACTCAAGTTTTTGCGTTAAACACAAACCTTATTGCGTTTAAACATTACTTGAACCATTGAAAAAGTTCAAAGCCCTTATTAACATTACTTCACTAATATGCTCTAATAATAGAATAGATGGCATAAAACTGATTGAATTTGCTTTTTACAATGTGTTATGGAAAGATTTTTATGGTTCCGATGTGGAACTTAGTTTCGGTGTGGAACCATGCTTTTTGATCTTCGACCTAAAAGCTCTAGAAGAGACTTGTTTAATAGGGAGAGGGAGCTTAAGGTTCTTGATGACGCTGTTGAGCGTTGCGATCCACTAATACTTGTTTTAGGCATTAGGCGAATTGGTAAAACTTCACTTATCAAGTCATTTCTTGAAAATTGGACTGGCATCTATATAGATATGAGAGGAGTTTTGAGAACAGCTGACTTATATGAGAGAATTAGTGAAGGCCTATCATCTGGAATTAGAAAGTTGAAACGATATTTAAAGGGTATTCGTGGAGTTAGGGTGTTAGGCCTTGAGGTTGAAGTTAAATGGAAGGGGAGAGATTCCATAAGTCTTCTAGGATTACTTGAGGAGCTTAACAGGTGTGAGGAGAGAATCGTCGTAATATTTGATGAAGTCCAATGGATTCGACCACCAATATCAATGGAAGTAAAATCTTCAATAGCATATACATATGACAATTTAGACAATATTTCCATCATATTAAGCGGCTCAGAGATAGGTTTACTACGAAGCTTTGTAGGTGTGGATAATCCAAATTCTCCACTATATGGCAGATATTTCCTGGAATTACCAGTTGAACGTTTTCCTAGAGATCTTTCAATTAAATTTCTAAGGCAAGGCTTTAATGAGTTAAATGTTAATGTTGATAGGCACGTTATTGAAGAGGCAGTAAATTTATTTGATGGTATTGTTGGATGGCTAGTATTTTTCGGCAGATCATATGTTGATGGAGTTAAAAATTTAGATAGAATTCTCGACATAGCAATTCAATTGGCATTAAACGAAATAAATAAGCTGAATAGAAGGGAGCGACTGATACTTAAAGCAATAGCTGAAGGAGCAAAATCATGGTCATCAATAAGAAGATATATTGAGGAGAGAGAAGGAATAACCATACCAAAATCATCATTAACTAGAACCATAAAGAAACTAGAGAAACTAAGCATAATTAAAAATTACAATTTCCTAGACCCAATATACGAAAAGGCGTCTAAGAGAATATAAAGCATAAAACTGAATTCAATCACCCCCATCCAATACAGTCAATCCAAATATATTCTGAATTTAATTTTAATTCATGAAGTGCAGGGTAGATGAATTTATAGTTGATGATTTCCTCCAAGTGAAATTAAAGGTCTACACTATTGGTGATGGAGAACCATCAATTCTAATTACTGGCGGAATACATGGAGATGAAACAACAGGAGTATATGCAACCTTCAAATTAAAAGAATAACTTATTAAATGTAGATTTGATGGGAACAGTAAAGATTATTCCAATTTCAAATCCACTGGCATTTAGAAGTAGATTGAGGGCATCACCAATAGACAACGTAGATCTAAATCGAGTATTTCCAAGAAATCCTAATGGAAGCCACACCAATAAAATAGCTGCAAAGATATGGGAGATAGCTCAAAAAGCAGATTACATCTCAGACCTACACTGCTGCGGTCAAACCTGCTATCCATACATACTTGCAATTCACAAGGAATACGAATATGTTAAAGACTATATTCTAAAGATACTGCTACCCTACACTGTGGAGTCGTCAAGCCTAAGAGGACAACTATTCATTGAGGCTTCACATCAAGGGAAAACTGCAGCCATAATTGAAGTTACAGGGGGGAGAGGAGTATACAATCCAGAAATTGGTGAAATGCTATTCGAAGCAGTTAAGGGATTGCTAGTAAACTTAAACTTAATCGCTGGAGAGAAAAGGGATAGAAAACCAAAATTATATGATAAGCTGAATCCAGTAACAGTCAATCTAGAAGGATTCTCTAAACCGAAATTAAGGGCTGGAGTTGAAGTTAAAAATGAAACCATAATTGGAGAGATAGACGGACGTGAAGTTAAAGCTGGAATAGACGGTTTATTAATAAGAATTGCACCACCATCCTACATATTCAAGGGCGAGTCAATTGCAAGTATAGCTGGAAAACTAGAATAACCTAGTCAAAATTCTTTATATATTTCCCGTCACTTTATTTACCTAATTATTAAATCAGTCATTTAACGATAATTGTGAGTGATGGGATTGACTAAAGAAAAGGAGCACTGCCACTAGCAATGACTTCAAGCTTCTTCTCAAACATGATAATGAACATTAACATTAAATTACACTGGAGTATATGCAACCGAGATAATTAATTTAAGTCCAAGTCAGCTTGGAACAGCATCATCACTAAGCATAGTAGTAACACAAATAGCACAACCAATTTGGGGTAAATTAGCAGACAAGATAGGTAGAAAGCCCCTATTATAATTTCACCAATATTCACATCCATATGGACCTTCGCATATGCAATATCACAAAACTTCACACAAATACTCATATTAACACTAATTGGAAACGTTGGAGGAACTGCATTAATGACAGCCTCAACCATATACCTACTAGACACAATCCCACTTAAAGAGCAAAGAGCAACACTAACATCAATATACAACATGTCAACCGGAATAACACAAGCAATAGGACAATACATTGGAGGGCAACTTGGAAGCATAATAGGCCTAAGAGAAACAATGATGATAACTGGAATACTAAGACTACTCTACGCCATTCCAACACTAATACCCCCAGAAACAATCAAACAACCCATAGCACAAAAATAACTAAATGAAACCCCACATAATCATGAACAAATGATAATAGTTTGTCTTGATGCTTGAATATTATACATCTCAAATTTTATATCTCCATGTTGTTTACAAGTAATGATCATGAAGCGAGATATATGAATAATTTACTTTAGTAATACATGTTCTCAATGAATATAACTTTTAAGATATTCTGAAGCCCTCATTGCCCCCGACTTAAATTTTACTAACAATTCATTATCGTAAGTTATTAGCGGTGCTTCAAGTTTTTCTGATAATGCAGCATACAATGCATCATAAATAGTTAAGTTTAACTGATATGCCAGTTTAATTGCATCCTCAACTATCTCATTTGAATCTGTTAAATTAACTTCAATTGCCCTTAGTGCTTTAACTGAATTTACCACATCTTCACTTGATAATCCTGGAGTAGATCTAAGTATGTTTGCCAATTCTATTAATGCAAAGTCACATGTGCAAATCTTTACTTCACCATTAATGTGTAAGTCTCTTATTTCCCTACACTCCTTTGATTCATTCTCTCTTAAGAACCATTTTGCTATTGCACTAGTATCCATGACTACCTTTATATCGCTCATCTCTAAATCTCCTTATAACCTCTTCAGATACTTCAATAGGTTTAGCTTTTAAGGAAACTTCATCCATAATTTTTAAAGCCCATCTAATTTTCTCCTCTCTAATCTTCTCTTCAATTGCCTTCCTTACAACTTCACTCCAATTAATATGAGGAAACTCTTTCATAGCCCTCTTCAACTCTATTGGTATTCGAACTGATACCGTCGTACTCATAACACATCGTCCAACAATATAACATGTGTATATATAAAATTTGTGTACAAAAATTGCATTACAATGTATTAACTCACTCTAATTATAACATCTAAATACTTTGTTATATTCAATTCGAAAGCAATGCATATCTAATTAATACATAGTACCCTCATGCAAAATTCAGTCTTAAACAAATTTACAACATATCGTTTCCATCTAGCTTTACTGATTGGGGGAATTGGGTTATACTTCATGGACTTTAGCTCCCTATGGCATGTTTTCTCCAGACTTATTTTATTTCATGTTGATGAGCAAGGGTTTCCAACAATTGCTGCTTTTCCAGTTGATAGGCTTGAATCTGGAAGGAAAAGTTCAGAATATCTTTCAGTCAATTTGGCTACAAGACTTCTCATTTAGATAATTTGTGGTACCTATAAAAGAGAGGATGAATAGAAGCTACAAGATGAAAATAAGAGTTAAGCTGAGATCATTATGATAATCACATATAACTTTCATTTTAAGCTGTGCAGATAAGGGTTGTATAAAATTAAATTGTACTGCTCTTTACTCTAGGAATGGTAGTGTACTTCCAGCATAAGGCATTATAGTGATTGAAGCATCCTTTCCATAGACATTTAATAATGTTTTAAGGGCTTCATTAATATTGCTTATTGGCTTCATAAATTCTTTCATTACAATTTTCTTTTCAATAATTTTCCTGAAATTTGGATTTGTAAAGATAAGGATTTTTGCATGCTTGAGCAGTCTAGCTATTGCAAAGGCTTTATGGCCTCCTAGAATGAATCCACTCTTTTCCAGTCTTGCTATGATATCATCTGGACTTGAGGCCTCCATTAACCATCTCTCAAATATTTCATTTCCAAATCCCTCACTACACTCTGCTAAAAGTATTATGGTTCCCCCATTCTTAACGGCATAGGATGCATTTTCTAAAGCTTTCTGAGCTTGATAGAAATTTATATCCTTAGGGAAGCCTCCTGCTGAAGCTATGACTATGTCTGCCCTTTGAACTATTGGAATTTTATATAAAAAGTCAACTGTTTTAACTCCAGCTCTATGAGCTTCTATAAAGTCACCAGCCACAGCATCAACTATCTCTCCCTCCTCATTAAGAACAACATTGACAATATAATCTAATCCAGCCATTTTCACACCCTCCTCTAAATCTTCCCTAACAGGATTTCCATCAATTCTCCCTGGCTCAGCTCCACTAAGCAACATTAAAGAATGATTTTGCTGTATTGTCTCAAAGGAGGCGACACCTGGTATCATAGATTTTCCTCCACCACTATAACCTGCAAAATAATGAATATCAATATTAGCAACCCCTACCACAAAGTCACAATCCAATACACCCTTATTAATAATAACTTCAGTTCCACGCCTAGTCCTACCAATATACTCTAAATTCAATTTATCTCTCGCATCATGATTCACAGCCCTTACTCTCCTAAAAATTTCAAAACCAATAAGCCCAGCCATTTCCTCAACAGTCAATTTTCTATGCATACCATTTGCAAAGAAAACTATAATGTCATCATCTCTAACACCCATCCTATTCAACTCATAAACAAGATGAGGTAAAATCTTATAGCTTGGACAAGGCCTCGTAATATCACTAACTAGAAGAGCTATCTTCATACCCCTCCTAACCATACTCGACAATCTTCCACAGCCTATCGGATTATTTAAAGCCCTTCTAACCATATAATCCTCATCTACAACTGAAATCCTCCTAGGCTTCAAAACAGAAACTACATTACTAGATGGAACATCAA
>NZ_JBTVBB010000039.1:0-7130 GCF_058356305.1 Candidatus Culexmicrobium sp. | reverse complement strand
TATGGGTGGGAGACTATAAGTATAGATGAGAAAAAGAAGGCTTTTGTTGATCTATTTAATGAATTGAGTATGCGTGATAAATCTCTTTTGTCTGATATTGATTTAATCACAATTAGTAGGAGTCCTGAAGATGTCTTTGATTTGTTGTTGGGTTTGCATAGATATTTTTATGGAGCCTATGAGTTGCCTTCACCAAGTATTCATCATATTTTTGAGAGGTTGCTTTCTATGCTAAGTAAGATAGAGAAGTTGACTCAAAGGTTCTTGTGAAGTTTAAGTCGCTGTATTGAATATTTATTTTCATGGCAATTTCATTTAGGAGTTGGATTATTCTCTTCATTTTCTCTATGTCTTCTTGGTTTAGTTTTCTATTGTATTCGTATACTTGTGTGATTATGCCTTCCTTTATTAGGAATGATATGATTAACCTGTCTCTTGTCTTCTCGTCGATTATATTTTTGTTTTTCATTTCCTGTATTATTGGTATTTCGCTTAGATCTCTAATTTTCAGTCCTATGCTTTCTGCTATTCCTCTTAAAAGATTGAGGGTTAATGAGTTGATTATGGATATTATTTCATGGTATTTTTCTTCATTGATGAGTCTTCTTAATATTTCTTCTAGAGTGATATTTATGAAGTTAATGGTATTTGTTATGTTTATCTCTTGCATTATATTTAATTAATTTAGATAGTTTACATTGGTATAGGTTGCTCCATTAAACTTAATTGCTTCTTCTCTGTTTACCTTCATCGAAGTCACTGCTACTATTCTTTTCACTTATATAATAAGCGAGTTTCTCTTTTAAGTTCTTGCATGTGAATTTATTTGAATGGGCAGCATTAATATTATCTTAGCCTGTTTATCCAGCTTTTTGTTTTGTTGATATTTTCTATTATATAGTCCCGAGTTTTTGTAGTTATGTCTCTACGTTTTATATTGAATTTTTCGAGGTTTTCTTTCTCTTCGTCCTTTATGTCTTCAAGTAATCCTATGATTACCATGTAGCTTATGCTTATTTTAGGTTCTTGTTTATTTAGTATTTTCTTCCACTCTTCTATTTGTTTTAGGGCTTCTTTTAGTCTATTTGATGGTTTTGATTTTTCAAAGGGTTTGTAGTATGGTGGCTCTATTTCCACGTATATCCATTGCTTATGGCTTACTTCTATTAGAAAGTCTGGTCGTCTTATTGGTTTGTCCCTAATGGTTGGTTGAGACTTTATGCTTATGGCTTCTGGATATAGGAAGAACTTGTATTTGTTAAGTAGTTGTTGAAATAAGTATTCATCTGCTTGTGTAGTAACAATGTATTCTCTAACTTCTTTTTCAATTTGTTCAATTAATTTTTTATAAAAACTGATAACTTTATCCCTTACATTTTTATCTACTATGACTTCATATCCTCTAGTGATGATTTCATAGAGTCTCTCAAGTAGGAAATTATAGAAATCAGATTCTGCTCGAATGTGAGGATTGATTTTATAAATGTGTTTTATGTCGCCGAAGAGCCAAGCGAAAGGTATTCTATCTATATGTGGCCTGCCATTTCTCTTTATCCAGTAAATACTGCAATTAACGATTTTGACTTCATCATCCTTTTCAATCTCAATTGGTCCTATATTGCCAGAGTGAGAAAACACTAGGATGGGAGCCTGTTTAGGTAGCTTGTAACCATACTTTTCACTGAAATCTCTACATGTGAGAACTAAATCACTTAGTAATACGTTGTTTTCACTGATTTTATACATGTTCTTACGACCAAGTATACCGAAAATTTCATGTTCAATTCTTCTTCTTGTTTTCTTTACTTTGATGGAAATTCTACTTGATCTTTCTCTATGAATTTTTATATCCAATTTGTTGCTGGTATCTAGATATATTGTTGCTTTAAATCCTCTATACAACATATAGGATGGTAGTAGAATTTCCCTAATTTCAATTGGTATTTGAGTGATTAAAATTGACAGTTTCTTAAAATATGTTTTTGTAAATTCCTTTGCCTTATTTAACATGTCGTTTTGGTTTATCATTTCTCCACATTTAGTGATTTAACGCTATTATGAATCTTCTTGACGGGTCTCATTAATTAATTTGTTGTATTTCTAGGTAGGCTTTCTTCAATTTTGGGTTGAAGTAGAGTGCTATGCTGTTTTCTTCTAGAAAATCGTTTCCAATTATGCTTGGAATGCTTTCAATGTTTTTTGGCATCTTCTTTTTTGTTGGAATTAGTACTCCGATTTCTTGTTTATTTAGAGTTAGCATTTCTCCTTCCTCAGCTCTAAAAGTTAATGTGACATCTTGTAATATGTGGTTGAAGAATTTGTATCCTGCTAGGTAGACTGGTTCACCACTTCTCATTCTTGTTATTGGGAGTTTTAGTCTTAGGGCATCTCTTGTTGATAGAACTGTGTATGGACTGCCTGTATCTATTAAAGCGAAAACTACTCCGTAAATGCGTGCAAATTTTATTGAGAATGGAACGAAGGGGAAGAATTTATTTCTCATAAATTTTCTTACTTGACAGGGTATTCGCTTCAATTGTTGCACCTAGAGTATGAATGACATATCTTCAGGTGGTATTGCTTCAATGAGAATTAACGCTGCATTCTCCTTTCTTCTTTCAAGCTCAGATAATAGTCCGTCTAGACTGTCTGATACGCATATAATTTTTCTATCTTTGACTGCAATAACTTTGCCTTCATATTTTTTAAGCTCATCATAGTGTCTGGTCATCCATTCACTATCTTCAATGAGTTTTTCGAGAATTTTTCTATTCATACCATACCCCTCTATAAACCTAAGTATATATTGTATATAAAGCCTTTATAAGTTCAATATGTAACTTAAAGTAGTGAATTTATAAAATTTACGTCTTTCAAATTTTAATACTTCTGTAAATTTATTCGCTATATACTCACTCATCCTTAGTTATCATATGTGTAACGCGTTATACACAAAAATTATCTTAGCATATGCTATTTAAACCTTACACAAATCCATATAGGTTGTCAATTTACCGACAAAATGAATAATAAATGGTGTTTTAAACATTTAAAGAATTTCTCTTAAACTTATTTCTCCTTTTTTAAGCTCAAATATTACTGTTCTTCCCTTTATTTTAAGTTTAGCATTTGATATGGTTAATATCATTTTCTTTAATACTTGTCAATGTTTTATAGATGGGTATCTAAGTGTGATTATGGAATTATAAAATTGGCTAAAATTAGTAATCTTGAATGTTTTCTGGTAAATGAAATATCTGGTGGTTATAGATTAAAGTGCAGTGTTGATTTGCTGGTGGTTTTCAGATGACATAGCTCTGCTAAGCCAAATCATAGGAGAAAAATACACTAAACTAATCGAAAAGATGATGCTTTAAAGCTGTCTAGGTTATGCTGGTGTTTTCCTCTAAAATTTTCACATTCATATTATAGAATTTAATGGAGGTGATATCAGAGCTATTTTGTGATATTGAAGTTGTTGTGGAAAGTTTAAATATTCTGTTTTATAGAGAGCTTTTTGATCTGTTATGAGGGTTGAGTTTGGTAAGTATATTGTTGTTGATGATGAGATATGTCATGGTAAGCCTACATTTAAGGGTACGAGAATCTTGGTTAGTGATGTAATTGAACTCCTTGCTTCAGGCCTCTCTATTGAGGAGATTGTTAAGGATTATTATCCAAGTCTTAATGAAGATATGATTAGGGAGGCATTGGATTGGGCTTCAAAGATTATTAGAGGTGAACATTACGTCAAATATGTTAAAGTTTCTTCTCGATGAGAATATTCCTAGACTGGTTAAAATTTTTCTAGAGTCAAAGGGCCATATAGCTGAATATTCGCCAAAGGGTTTGAAGAATAGAGAATTAGCTTCCATAGCTATAAGTAAGGGATATATTTTACTAACTAGAGATTATGATTTCGCCAATATAGTTCTTTATCCTCCAAAGCAGTTTCACGGCATAATTGTTCTTCGTATACATCCCCCTAGAGCTGAAAAACTGATAAGGGAATTAGAGTCACTTTTAGGTAGAGTTGAGGATTATAGGGGTAAATTATTCATTGTAGAGGAAGGTTCATTTGAGATTATTGAAGATGAAGGCTAGGTTGTTAATGCTTATTTAATTTTTATTGAGGATAATAGAATTACGTTATATTTCTCTCTAATTGTCATTTCATTCAATTATAATCATGAGAAAATAGTAAAGCCTTTAATTTACATGGATCTGATAGATTTCTTTAACTTTTATGTTATGACGTTTATAGTTTTCACTATTGAGTTAATAGCGAAGAGAAGAGGTGAAATGTAGGATTATAATTTTATATTTATTTTGTTAGGTTGGTTTAGGGTTTTATCTGTGGTGGAGGGTTTAAGAAGGATTATTCCAGTTTTGAGGCGTTATGGTGTTGTGAGGGCAGCTGTTTTCAGCTCCTTTGCTAGGGGTGAAATGACTGGGGAGAGTGACTTGGATATTTTGGTTGAGTTTGGGGATGAGAGGAGTTTGCTTGACCTCGTGGGGCTTAAATTGGAGTTGGAGGAGGCTTTAGGAGTTAGGGTTGACGTTTTAACTTATAATTCTCTACATCCTCTTTTGAGGGATAGGATTCTAGGTGAGCAGGAGATATTTTATGAAGAAGGATCCTAAAATCTTTATTGAACACATACTTGAGTGTATGGGGAAGATTGAAGAATATTTATGTGGAGTTACGAGGGAAGAGTTTCTATCATCAACAATGCTTTAAGATGTAGTTATCCGTAGAATTATGATTATTGGAGAGGCTGTTAAAATATTCCATCGGATATTAGGGATAGATATCTCGAGATTCCATGGAGAAAATAGCTGGAATGAGAGACATCCTAATTCATGAATACTTCGGTGTAGATTTAGAACTAACTTGGATAACTGCTAAGAAGGATATTCCTGAATTAAAAGAAAAACTGCTTAATGTCAAGAGAGATCTTGAGAAAAATATTGATGAGTAAGTTTATTTAAACTCGTTGCAAAACTGTAATTAATATTAATTTTCTAAACATATTCAACCTACCCATATAGATAGACGCAATAGGAATCCCCTTAAGCGTATTCCTAATTTTAACTCTTTTTGTAGGTAGAATTTAATGGAGGTGATGTGTCGAGAATTATTTTAGCATTTTGTTAATTGTTTAGGTTTTTAATTTCATTTCTAATGGCTTGAACTATTTCTTTGAGTTCTGAGTGCTTACTTGCATTGTCAAGTTGAGTTTTTATACTTTGATATATTAATTTCACTTCATTTAACTCTTCATGTAGAAGAGTTTGCAATTATATTCCCTTCTTCAGGTTAGTAGGCATATATTTCACTTGCTATTTTTGCTGCTTTTCTGTTTAAAGCATCTGATAGCTTTCTAAGTATGTTCTCTAGCTGGAGGATATTTTTATCTTCTAGCACTTTTTCATTTATGGTTCTCTGTTTTATTGTTTTTTCGAGTTTGCTTAATCCTTGACTTGCGCTTAATATATTATTTCTAATCTTTTCAGTGTCAATATGTCCATAGGCGTTTATTAGTAGGGTGACTAGTATTGTTTCTGGTGCTTTATCATGAGCATGAAGCTCTAAATCCTCTATGATTTTCTCTAGTAGCTTTCTACACTTCTCAATTTCTCGCAGTAGCTTTATGCTAATTTCTGGTTTGTGCACTCCCATTTTAAGCATGTAAAGGGATGCTAGAATTCTGGATACAGTGCTAGCTATCTCTGATATATCCCAAAGTTCTGTTAGTTTTTCCCAGTCACTTCTCAAAATAGCCATAGAATACCCCTCACTATACTACTTATACCAAAATGGTAACATATTTCATTACTCTCAACTTCCATGTATAATTGTATTGCTTCTCCTATTCTCTTCATTAACCCCTTCATGTCTTTGGCTTGTGTACGGCATCCTGGCAATTCAGCTACCTCAGCAACATAAAATCCATCTTCATCCCTTTCAATCAATATTGTAAAAGATTTTTCTTCAGTAATCAATTACTTCACCTTTTCTACTATAGTTTTCATTCGAGCTTATAACTCTTTCAAGTATATAAAGGAAACTACGTAGATGAGTAGTAATGGCCTTAAATATTTCCTTTCATTGTGAATGATTTTACCTTTTTATTTTGTTGTATGTTGTTATTGTTTCTTCTATTAGTTTTATTGTTTTTGTGAGGTGGTGTTGGAAGCCTATGTATTCTAGTAGTGATGTGAAGAGTGGATAGTCTAAGTATATTGGTATGTGGATGTCTTCAGATAGTTTTGGTATTCTCTGTAGATTTCCTTGTCTTTTCTTCTAGCTTTTTATCGCTTTTCGTATAGTTGAAGACGTCTATTTTGAGCTTTCTTATTACATCTTCTTTAACCTTGTTTTCTTCATTTTCCTGGTTGCTTATGCTTTTCACGGGGTATGAAGAGTAAAGTATTAGGTAGCCTACGTCAACCAGGACTTGCGTTAAACCTATTCATTATTGATATTTATAGTCACTTTAGTGTGATTGTCTTGATTTATGTATGGGTTTATATATTTTTTTGCTGATGATCTATTTGGTGTTGTTATGATTAGAATTGTTGAGGCTTTATGTAGAACCATTCCACTATAAACGTATCGCCAGGCCTGTAATTTGCAGCACAAAAACCATGAACTTCCTTAACTTTAATATAAACTCGATAACGAGGCATACAGTATCACCATTCTATCTAATTATTACAATGAAATAATAGTAAATAGATTTAATCTCATGAATTTTCCATTTATGAGTGATGATGCTGCGTATTTCTCTAAGCGTTTTATGTGGTCTTCTTTAACCTTGTTTTCTTCATTTTCCTGATTATTTATGTTGTTCATGAGGTATGAAGAGTAAAGTATTAGGTAGCCTACGTCAACCAGGACTTGCGTTAAACCTATTCATTATTAATATTTATAGTCACTTTAGTGCGATTGTCTTGATTTATGTATGGGGTTTATATATTTTTTTGCTGATGATTTATTTGGTGTTGTTATGATTAGAATTGTTGAGGCTGTTTATGAGAATGGTGTTTTGAAGCTTTTAGAGAAGCTTGGTCTTAGGGAGGGTCAGAGGGTTAGGGTGAGGATTGAGGAGAGTATTGTTGATATT
>NZ_JBTVBB010000038.1:0-7277 GCF_058356305.1 Candidatus Culexmicrobium sp. | reverse complement strand
ATTCGTCCTATACGTGGTCTCTTTCTAGATTTTATGCGTCCAATTCTAGGTTTCATAATGGTTACCATTTGTTACTTGTTGAGAGACATTATATTTCTTATGTCTTCGATTTTAAATGCTTGAGGGGTGGCATATTCTTTTGTACCAGCAACTTCTACATTTTCTCTTCCATTTTGGAATTGGAATTTCTTCTCCACTCAGTATTTTTCTTGTTTTTTCAATTGTCTTTAGAGTGTAATTTTTTAGTTGTCTTGTAAATCTTCTTTCAATCCATAGTTTTGAGTATTTATAGTATAGGATTAATTTGTATACTGGTTGTTTGAATTCTTCCTCAACCATTATTGCATAGGTTGCTGTTTGATATATGTGGTCTGGATATGGCTTTTTAGTTTTAGTATATTTTATTTCGAGGATGTGAAGCTTCTTATCCTTCCAGTATATGCAGTCAACTACACCCATCAATCTATATTCTTCACTTTTGACGGGTCTTGAAAAGATTATTTTCTCAGCCTTTATTCTCTTGTCACCTAAAAGTGTTTTCCTCCTCTTCAATCCAGCTTTATCTTTCTCATAATCCTCCTTTCCCTTTAGCATCATTTCTGTTTCAGGCTCAATTATTCTCCTAACATACTTATTATACAGTATTGATGGACAGAATAGATAGTCTCTCACATGGATTGGAGTTATATATTCCTCTTTCATTACAATAATGAATTTAATTTATCCTTCTAATTTATTCATTGGTTAAATGTTTTTAGGTTCTCTTTATAGGGAAAAATTTTTAAATTTTTTCCCTCTATATGAGACTATGATTAATAGAGACACCCTAATAAGACTGATAAGGGACTTCGCTGAAAAACCATTTCCAAGTGATTTAAGGGAGAGAGAACTAGAAATTCCACTTGAAATCCCCTTAAGGAGAGCTATTTCAATAATAGGTCCAAGAAGAAGTGGGAAGACATACATGATGTATCTACTAATAAGAAAGCTAATTAGAAGAGATGTTAATCCTAATAGAATTTTATATGTAAATTTTGAGTCATATGACCTGGTAGGAGCAAAATTAGGTGACGCTAAAAAACTTGTAGACATCTACTTTGAAATCTACCCTGAAAATAGAAATAGGAAAGTATGGTTCTTTTTAGATGAAGTACAAAATTTAGATGGCTGGGAAATTTTCGTTAGAAGCTTAATTGATAAGGGTGATATTTCAGTTTATATTTCAGGTTCATCCTCTAAGCTTTTAAGTAGAGAGATTGCAACACAATTGAGAGGAAGAACTATAAGCTATGAAATTTATCCACTAAGCTTTAGTGAATTTCTAGAATTTAAGGAAATTAAATTCAATAAATTTCCATCATCAAGGGAGAGATCTAGAATACTCAATGCATTAAACGAGTATTTAGAATGGGGAGGTTATCCTGAAACCCTCCTTTTCAATAAAGAGAAAATCTTAAGGGAGATATTAGAGGTTACTATTCAAAGAGACCTAATTGAGAGATATAAGATTAGAAATGAGAAAATACTTAGAATACTAATTAGGGCACTTGCCTTTTCAAAGGAGTTTTCAGTCCACAAATTTTACAATTACCTCAAATCAACTGGATATAAAATTAGTAAAAACACTTTATACTCCTACATGGAAATGCTAAATGATATAATGATAATATTTCCAGTTAGAAAATTTTCACCCTCATATAAGGATGAGGAAAGATCCATACCCAAAATATATTTTGTAGACAATGGCTTGCTTAGAATTCAAGGTGTTGATAGTAAAAGTAAATTGATGGAAAACCTCGTTTTCATGCATTTATTAAGAAGATTCCAAAGAAATAAAATTAATTATTATAGAACTGTTAATGGAAGGGAAGTTGACTTTGTAATAAAGGAGAATAATAGGGTAAGACAATTAATTCAAGTATGCTATAACATTGACGATTTCAAAGTTAAAGAGAGAGAAGTTAAGTCATTATTAAAGGCAAGTAAGAATCTTAAATGCAACAATTTACTAGTAATAACATATGACTATGAAAATGTGGAGAAGATAGATGATAGGAGAATAGTATTTAAACCTATATGGAAATGGCTGTTAGGGATAAGTTAGTAGGCTTCATAAAACCATTACTTCCTCTTCTTCATATGATATTAATTCTCCAATTATTTCCCTTAATTTCATATCTGCATTACATATTATAAATATCTGTATATTCCCCCTATTTTTCCCTAGGATTCTCTTAAGCCTATTCTTAAGGTTTTTTCTTTGCTGTGAATTAAGTTTTCCTAGGAAGGCGCTTTTCTGTATTCTTGTTAGTCCTGCAACTTTACATGCAGTAGCTATTCTATCACGTATCCTATCATCAGTTATATCATATATTACTAGGGTATGCATTGCTATCACCTAGATTATATTGTATGGCTGATAGCTTTTAGTGTAGCCTACAATGTATTTTGCTAGTCTTAATGGCTGTAACTGTATATGCGCCTTTATTGGTAGTGTTCGATTTAGAAATGTAACTTTTCTATCAAGCGTCTTATAGTATAATTCAATTAGTCTTCTACGTCCCTTATCTGTGAGCTTATTTTCTTGATCTATAATTTTCTTCCAATCCTTACTTACAGTGAAGAAGTGTATTAGACTTTTATCTACTATTGGCTGTCTAAACTCCTCCATTAAATCCATAACTAAACTCGGCCTCCTACTACTATCCTCATGCAAATATCCTAAATATGGATCTAAACCTGACAATTCAACTGCAAACCATACTTCACTAGCTAGAATTGAGTATAGATAATTTAGTGAAATGTTGAAGGGATCTTCTGGACGGTCAAATCTCTTCTTCCTTCTACCTTCAAATCCAACCTCACTTGGAAGAAGCTTATTTACAGTTTCCCAGTAAATTCTACTTGCCTCAGCCTCCTTTGAAATATACCATGACTTATAGTTTCCAGCACCCTTAACTTCAACTTCCCTCTTAACTCCCTCTATCTCCTCAACATCCCTCCTCAATTCCTCTGCTAATCTAACATTCCTCCTCATTCTAACCTTACGTATACGCTTAAGAAGATTAATTTGATTTGAAATTTTATTTAAAACAATTCTCCATGCAATATTCAATCCTCTACCATTCATTTGAGCTTTAAACTGCTCCTTCTTCAACTTTACTGAACCCCCTCTCCTCATAGGCTGAAGCTTCCCTATAGGCCGATTTCGAGATAGAAATACTATTTGAACACCATGTTTAAGCAATAGCTTTAAGGCATCACCACTAATACTGAATCCACGTGCATTAACAATAATGTGAGATAAATTTCCAACACTAATAGTCCTCTTCTCTCCACCAGCCTTTCTAATAAGAAGCATACCCTTCTTAACACCTAGATAATAGCCAAATCCAGTTAAAATTAATCTTTTACCTATATTTCCCCACCCCTACAAATAGAATAATATATACAATAGTCGGGGCAATCTTCAGGCTTACCTGGATCCTCACCTGAAACTAAAATGTTAAAGGCTTCATCCCTAATCTCAATAAACTCTCTCCTCAACTCATCACCAATAAAAAACATTTTATTATTAATCTTAACATGACCTTCCTTAACTGAAAGATAAGTTATAAGTCCATAATCAATAGGCATTTCCAAGTCACTTTCAATAGCCAATGCATATCCAGCTAGAGCATATTTATGAAAATCTCTAACATCACCAGTCTTAATATCAATTATAACTCTATTATCAAGCATTATATCAACCCTCAATTCCTTAGACAATCCAATCAACCTACCATCAATAAGCTTCTCAGTAACCTGGGGAACAACTCTATCAACAATACTCTCAAGCTTAGCATACTTAACCTCAGATAAAACAACATCCAATCTAGAAGCAGCTTGAACAATAAAGTAATCATAAAGCACACGTAAATCACTCCTTAAAAGCTCAGCCTCCTCTAAACTTAAATACCGCTTAACCCTATGCTCATCAATTAAAGATCCAATAACCTCTTCACGCTTCTCCTCAAGCAGCCTAATCAACTCAACACCTCTAATTAAACCATGGGAATAAAGAGTAGACTTAACTAGAGAAGCACTCCTACTAGACAATGCATGATAAAGCCATCCACGAACAGTCTTAAAAGTAATAGGTGCAAGAATACCTGCTACTCTACGAAGATAAATGTCCCTATACGTTGGACAATACCTATTAGCAATCTCAGAAACACCAAAATAAACATTCTCCATTGGAGGGGAAAGCAAATCATTACTCCAACTCCAACCTCTAAGCTCATTTGAAACTTCAACTAACTGATAAAGCTTCCTCAACTGCATCAATAATCTATCTAATTCACGATAATAAAGCCAAGACATAAAAACCCAAATAACTATAGCTCAAATTAAACTTTAAAAATTAACTCAAAAACAAGAAAATAAAATAATAAAATTAAGATGCAAAATCTAAGAAGTCAAAACAAAATGTATCAATTTTCACAATTAACTATTTTATAAAGAAATAGATAAAATCATATTAGGCGAAACATATGCATCTACATATATATCAGATAATTGGAGTCACTAAATATGAAAAAGTTAACTACCTAGTTAACAATGAAATCTATGAGGCAAAATTATCCTCAGAAGCACTATACGAATACTACAAGAACAAGGATTACTTCTCAAACATAAAAATACACTATATTTGTCCATTAAGCGTAGTTTTAGATAAAATTAATAGTCTAGAAGACCTTTTAAATGAGGAAATTGTGAGAGAAATAACCTTAGAGAAGATAGAAGAAAACATATTGAGTGATAACTTGTTAGAAGAGAATAAAATTGATATTTTAATAACCAATAGTATTGGAACATACATGTCAAGCTTAAAGGAAAATGGAAAAATTCATTTTAAATGTACACCTAGTATAGTTACACTTCAAATTTTATTTCATATGATTAAAAATATCAGCTTAAATAACGTAGAAGTTATAGCAGATATATCGACAGGCTACAACATATACATTTCATCACTCCTAAATGCATTAAGAGCTTTCATTGTCCGACATAAAATGTATAATGCCTTTAACTCGAAAATTAAAGGAAAATATGCAATTTCCGAACCAATTCTAAGAATGGTCAAAGCTAAAAACTATAAAATAATGATTGGAGAATATGATGTGAAAGCCTTCTTTGAACTACCAATTAAACATACAAATCTAAGTAGTATTAGTAAATTAGAAAGATATATTGACGTAAATCCACAGGAGAAAAAAGTTCTCTCCCAAAAATGTAGAGAAACTTCAAATAAACTAAAAGGGCTATTAACTAACTTGAGAATTACCTTCCACGCCATCAAATATAATACTCCACTAGCAATCTATCACCCAGAACTAGTCAACCTCAATACACCCTACAGTCAAATTGAAAAAGAATTAATAAACTTCTATGAAGAAACATGTAAAATGAAGATAAAAAACAATACTTTCATCTCTCCAACACATTCTGAAAAAGATATAATTAACTTAATCTACTCCATTGCACTTTTCTCTGGCCTCAAAAAACTATTAACTAAAATAAGTAAGCCAACCCTCGATGAAATAAGTGACATATTCCCTCAAATTTACTCAAAATTAAAATTAGATCTCAATACACTATTTCTCGAAAGAGATGTCAAAGAGATAAGAATGCTTAAAGACAAAATAGATGAAAAATGGAGACTATACTCAGAAATAAAACATGGAGATATAAAGACAAGAAAGGAGGATGCCAAAATAAAAGCAAGGGGAAGTATGAAGAGAAATTTCTTCGCACACTCAGGATTTGAAGAAAAAATATTTGAAATAAGAAAAGTTGAAGATAAAATAGAATTAAGATTTAAAAGAGAAAGATTAAATGAAATAAGAAGATGGCTATTAAACCCTAAATAGTAAATGTCGTCCAACACCTAAAATCAGTAAACGGTATTAAAATTGAAATTCTATTCAATCCCATCCCAGTTTTAAAATATTATGACTAGACTAAATGCCTCATAACCTAAATCTCCACATATTCCTTCAAGGAAATTAAATCATTTTAAGCATCATTACAGTCCATTTCCTCAACTTTATTTTTCCATTTTCCTCAATTATTAGATTCCATGATTTTAGATGATAAAGTTCTTCTTCACCATACTTTTGATTGAAATAGCTTTTAGGAGTAAAACCATGTGTTTTTTGATATTCTAACAAGAAACTTAATATTTCCTTATATTTTGGATTCAAGGTTATAGGTATTAATGGCAGTTGAATTGGCTGTTTTAACTCTTCATGCAAATAATATATTGTATCAATCTGTAACAATGCAGCTGTTGTATATAGAATTGCATTCTCCGGTTTAAATCCCCCCGTCGCATTCAAATAGACTATATTATTAGGATTCTGTTTAAGTTCAACTACTTTACTTATAATTTTATCAAGTAATGTAACTAGCCCATCCTCAAAATGTGAAGGTAAACCAAAACCACCAACATGAATTATCACCGCCTTAACTCCCACTTCATCATAAAAATATTTTTGTAATTGATAGGCACAAAACTTCCCTCTCCCAGTATCAGTTGCATACAAGTAAACTTCATCAACTCTACCATTCTCAATAAAATTCCACATTGCATTTAACTCTGCACTCATCCCCCTCGGATCCAACTTAACCCTATCATAAACCTTCAAGAACAACTCAGAACTAGGCGAACAATACTTTAAAACTTCACTATCACTTCGAAGAATTCTTCTTTCATTATCATCAGCAAAATTCCTCACATAATTACCAATAATACTAATCCCAACAGTAACCAAATGAAAATGCCTCATACAAACACCAACCCAAACTAAATATACAATCAAAATCTATTTCTACCTTACCTAAAATAAAACTGAATACAATCTTAAATTGCAACTTTTATCATTAATTTCTTGCAAGTTTATTTGGTTCCCATGATCACTCAGAAAAGAAGCTTTCAGAAAGTCTTTTAACCCTAAAAAAGAAAAATTAGTATCGGAACCCAAAAAAGGGAATTGAAAGTTTGTGCAAAAATGTTGACTCTGAAAATTGGGTGAGGAACCCAAAAAAGGGAATTGAAAGTCACTATTTGGTGGATGTGTGTGGAAGGTGGCTATTAGTGAACCCAAAAAAGGGAATTGAAAGTCCGTATCCTCGTGTATACTCCGAATATGATGTATGAGGCTGTTTCAACTGAACCCAAAAAAGGGAATTGAAAGTCCGTATCCTCCTCTTTTTCTGCTGTATGATAGGAATAT
>NZ_JBTVBB010000037.1:0-7105 GCF_058356305.1 Candidatus Culexmicrobium sp. | reverse complement strand
TTGGGCGTTTGTTTAGGTTTTCAAGTAACTTAATGAATAGGGTTGAATTTTGCTCTAGGACTATGCATAATGTGAGAGTGTATTGGTGGAGGCGCCATGATCATTAAGGAACCTTTTGACCATGGGCCTTCGAGAAGATTGGGAAGGCTTTTCGAGGTTGTAGAGAGAAGGTGTAGGGATTGTAGGAGTGCGAACCATAGTTTTGTCAGTGTAGTTTACATTTCAAGCTATATCTTTTCTGAGTTAGCTATCGTCAATGGTAGAATGGGGATTAGGAAGCTTATCGATGTTTTGAGGAGTATTGCTACTGGATATGGAACGAGTACAATCTGCCTGATTAGAACTGTTTCACCTAACTGTATGCCCAACTTCAGTTACCATAAAGGTTTCCTAGACTCTCTCAGGGATTGTTGCTATATCGTAGTCTATGACCATTGGCGAGAGTTTCTGAATCACGCTAAGTTCATCATATGGATACATTTCTGTATAGATGAGAAGGTTGCATATAGATTTTCATATTACGGGTCAACCAACTTTACGTGTCGTGGTATAGCTGTTGATAGCCGAGGCAGAGGGAACTTTGAGGAGTACTATGCTTCTAATGTGTATACTGTTTCCCTCGTTCATTCTTCTCGGTATGTCAGAAACCTGCTATACTACTTACGCAACGTGTATGATCTACTGCAACATACTGAAAGAATGTACACTGATCCACTATATATTCACACAATACTCGAGAAGCATCTTGAAGAGCTAGAAAGCGTCATAAATATGCTTATGCATATACTCAGAGGAACCAAGTTGCTAGATCTATATGATGCCGTTGTGCAAGGTCATACCGCATATCTATCCTCACTTGCCCTTCTAGACCAGTTACCTGGTAAGCGTTTAACTAAGGAGATAGCCCTCAGCCTAATCAAGTTTAGGGAGCCCATAACTCCTACAATGCTAGAAGTTATGGTTACACCTAGCAGGGAGGCCTGGATCAGGGAAACTATTGCCAAATACTACGACAGGGAATATCTGCGAACAGAATTAAAGGGACTTACATCAGTACTAAAGAAAGTGCATAAAGAGTTCAAGGGATACCTAGAGGTGCTAAGGCGTAAACCCATCTTCGACAGACTAATGAAAGTGTATGGAGATGATAAAGAATGGGCATTAATCGAGAGAATTCATGCATCTAGAGAAGCATTCAAGATGTTAGAGAAGTTATTAAAGTCATTGAAAAGTAACTAGAAAGCCGATTTTCCATGAACATGTCTATCAACCTAGCTCTGTCAAGTGAGCTCAATAATGCCTTATTCAAGCTCATTCCATTCATCTCTCATGAAAGCCAACCCCTAATACTGTGGTTAAGGAAATCTTGAGCTCTATCCATGACATGAATATGGTTAATTTAATTCCTCATCTCCATTACACTGTGATTTAAATCTTATTAATCTAATTCGCATTAACTGGCTATACTGAACCTGGTTAGATAAAATTGAAATCACTTTTCTTCAAGAAATACTATTCACCATAGTTTGAAAAGCCTATTTCCTTTGGACGGTTGAGTTGAATAATCCCAGTACTATGTCAAGGAGCTTGAATCAAAATAAACAGTACTTCTTTCATAAGAAAACTCATCTTTAGCTTAACCAATTTAAGCATCCAATAAATGAGTTGGTTGACGCCTATCGCCTAGTTGGATTTAGGTTATTGTTGGATTAATTATAAGCTCCCAATATTCGGCCACATATGGGATAGAGCCCATCTCCTCCAGAATTTCCCTCCCTATCTCCTCATTCGTTTTTCCTCATAGGCTTTCGGGTCGCCATAACAGAAGTCGCATTTCATCGAAACTCTATAGTCAATGTGAGCCATGGCGCCAAGAGCGGACAAGCAACTAGCATGTTTTGCAGCCTATACATCGTAATGGATTAATCTGTACGATTCCAGTCTCTTCATCTTTTATTGCTGCTTCGTTTGGGCAGACGGCTACGCATACCGGTTGCCGTAGTGTTGGAAGTATATAGCTTCGAATTCGCCGCTTTTCTCGTTGAACTGCATGTGCAGATGAGCCTCTTCTAGGCTTAGCTGTTGAAGTGATAGTAGGTACATGTGATTTCACAGTGGCAGCATCCAGTGCATCTAGGTGGATCGTAGAGAAGTACCTTCTGTTCTTTAATTAGCCTCAAAATATTCCGCAAAATAGTTTTGATAAGGAGCTGATTAGAGTCCACATATTTAGGATTACGAGGATTATGCCTACTAGTGAGCCTAAAATGTGTGGAGACACTTTTTTGCAGGTGTAGGCGGCTAATGGAGCGGCTATAACGCCGCCGATAATTAATGGAATGGTAATATTCCAGAGAAAATTTTCAAAGCCTAAGGTTACTCCGAAGGTGGAGACTATAGCTATTGTTGTAAAGAATTCCGCAATGTTTACAGAGCCTATAACATATTTTGGTTCAGTCTTATTTGCAGATACAAGAGTGGAAGTGCATATTGGCCCCCATCCACCTCCGCCGAAAGCATCCACCATGCCTCCTATAAATCCTAAAAACAATAGAAAACTATGGGAGAAATCTTCTTCAGCTAATTTTGTGTTTTTCCAGAAAAATCTTAGAAAAATTCTGATTCCCAAAGCTAACAGTATTATTGCAACGAAGGGCTTCACTAACTCGCCCGACAAATTTGATAGGAAGTATGCGCCGAGGATTCCTCCAATGATACCGGTGCAGGTTAGTGGTAGAGCTATTTTGCCGTTGACGTTTCCGAATCTTAGATGGGATAGGCCCGAGGCGAGGCTGGCGAATATTTCTGATGTGTGTATAGACGCTGAAACTATGGCTGGAGTGAATCCTACGGCTATTAGGAGGGATGAAGAAGAAGCACCATAACCCATTCCCAATGTGCCATCAATAAATTGTGCGAAAAAGCCCATAATTAAAACTAGAAAGAATATTATCATTGTATTCACCTTATTTTTTGAAAACTTTCTTGTTTGATTTCGATTTTGCAGATTTGTCTATTTTAGGAACAATTATCAAGGTGTTATCTTTGAAAAGTATCCATCTTATTTTGTCTCCGTCCTTTAATCCAAAATGATCAACTATTTCCTTTGGAACAGTCGTGCGCCTTCTCGTGCCTCTAATAGTAAGTGTAGTCTCAGTAATATACTCAACTTCGTCAAGGTCTATTTGCATAGATAGAAATCGTCAAAATTTTCTATTAAATGTTTTGGTTTGAAACCAATATAATTTGGTTTCTATTATTCTGCCAAGCTCTTTAACAATGCAACCGAAAGATAAAGGATGGACAGGCTCTGAGGGTTGTCCCAGCCTCGATTTGAGGATCCTAATGGCTGATATATAATCCCTATAGAGGTCTTCTAGAGTGAGACCCTTTGATGTTCCTCTTGGATTCACCTTCGCCACTATTCATCCAGCTCTCTCAACTTCAGCACCACTCCAATATCACTAGCTTATCTGAGCTCCCTAAATGGCTTCGAAGAAAGATTATTTATTATTTGATTGTACTTTTGTTAATCTTTTCTCCATGTAGCTGTGGTATTCTTTCATTACATCTGATGGTATGGGATTTATCACTTCTATTTCTTTCACCTTTTTAGACAGCTCTTCATCTACACTATATATTTTAGATATGTTCAGCTCTTCAGCAAGCTCAATCAAGTATGCATCACATGATGAGAGGTCGAGTTCGGAGGCTGTTCTTATAGATTTTTCCACAATAGTTTTCGAGCAGTCAGAACGAGCAGTCAGGCAACGGATAGTCAGAACGGATTTTATAGATCTACTAGACATTAGCATTTTTGGCCATTCAAACCTGAACCTAATACATGGATATGTGATGTAATATGATAATTGTTCTTTACATATTAATGGAGATATTATGTTTATGACTTCTAGCTTGGGAAGTGGTGTTAGAAAGGGATGTTAAGTTTGCTGACAAGCTTTCTTAGTGAAAAGCTACTACCATCATAGTCTTTGCAGAAGATAGGGATGTAAGAGTCCTTGGAGTATGTAGTTTAGAGGATTTGGATTGATCTGAAAATTTTAAGGTGTTTAGTTTATCTCTTAATATATCTTTTATACACAAAGCTTTAACATACTTTTTATATTTTGTTTGCTTTTACTTATTTGGAGCTGTACTGTATGGGGGTCTTTAAGACTAAAAGAGGGAGGGAAAAGATAGTTTTAAGTGGAAATATACTTAAGCTTATAGTTGAGGGTAGAGTGAACATAGTGAAGAATAAGAAGTTGAGATATGGAAAGTATAAGATTATTAGAAGATATGTGGCTAAGGAGTAATAATCGTGGTTGTAAGGGTTAAAGTTAGAATAGTACGTAAAAATGTTAATAGATCGAGTGAGCTTGTAGTGCTGGTTAATAGTGGAGCTGAGAGTGAAGAGCCAGTAATAGTAGTAGACCCTGAAACTGCATTAATATTAGGCTTCTCAGATGAAGACTTCGACTTAATAGAGGTTGAATTAGCTTCAGGTCGAACACATAGCTTCATATCCAAGGAGAAGGTTGTGTTAGAACTTCTAGATGGGGAGGGTAATAAGCTTTCACATACATATGCATATTTAGCTGTTGATGAGAATTTGACTGAACCACTAATAACCGATATAACTATAGATGAATTAGGAATACAAGTCATAAAGTTTAAGGAGGGCTTTTGGAGACATATCAGTGATCCACCACATATAGTTAGAAAGAGTTCTCAAAGAATATGAAGCCATGAAATTTAATGTGATGGCTTGAAACCTTTCCTAAGCAGTTTTAAATTATTTCTATAGATTAGCTTAATAGTGTAATTGTATTGAGTGTTAGTAGGGTTGTTCGTGATGGTTTTTGGCTTTATATTTCAAGTATTGTGAATAATTTTCTGGCATCCTTTACTAGATGAATCGTCCCAGTTCTCAGCTACGAAAGAAACAAAAGCTACAAAAGTAGCGGAGATCTTCATCACGGTACGGCTTGAAGAGGTTAGGCTTTAAATACTATGCAATAGGATACTATATCAAGTAGCGATAACCCTTTAAAGCCATGGAACTGGTTCTATCCACCACATAAATAATTGTTATTTAATTCATTACTCTTATTATGCTATCATTTAAAATATCTTTATCAATTGATTTCTGATAAGGTGAATATACGTGCAATTGATGATTTTCGTTAATAGAATGGTGAGCATATTCAATTCTACTTTAAGTCTCCCTCTTTGAGAGTATATCTGATGTCTACCACTAGCTTTTAATTGAAGTTGAAGATTTATTGGAGGAGTATGACAAGTTAATTAATTTTCTTAGACGAGCTATCTTACCTCTATACTCATGTCAAAGAGCTTAAATCAAAATTAAACATAATTTATAAAATCTAGACTTTAACTTGTGGAGACAAATATTTTATAAGCTATAGCCGAGTTATAGTGATGGGTGCTGGTAGAGTTGGAGAGTAGTATGCTCATTAAAATAGCTGAGGACTTCTATTATAGGGCCAGCAAGGAGTTTGAAGCTGCAATAGCTAAGGAAGACATTCTAGGCTTAAGAGACTCCGCTGAAAAGGCATGGAATGCAGTGGTTCAGGCAATAAACGCACTAATACTTAAATATGCTGAAAAACTGCCTTCAAGCCACTTCGAGAGAAGAAAAATGCTAAGAGAATTGGAGAAGAAGGATAGAAGGATTGAAAAGCTAGGCCTCCTAGACAGATACATGGCAAGATATAAGGTCCTCCACGGCGAGACATTCTATGAAGGCATAATAGACTTAGAGCAATTGAGGACAGAGATGGACAAAGTCAAGAAGCTCATACAGGATATTGAATCACTGATACTCTGAGACCATTATCGGATAGTTAACTTTTGGCTCTTTCCTTCAAGTTAATAGAGAATTAATATAGTGAACCGCTTTCACCTATTCTTCGGGATAGCTGAGTTAGATTATCTTCATGACCGTGTTAAGGAGTTTGAATCAAAATTAAACACAATTTCAGCTTTAAAGGCTAAGTTGATTAATACTTATTACCTAGTAGGGCTTTTTTGATTTAATGGATAAGCTTGGGTTGTATTCTGAGAGGACAGATAGATATTTAGAAAGTTTTAGGAGTCACATTAATAGTGCTAGAGTGATTCTTGATGTTGGTTGTGGTAGAGGTGTTTTTAGTAGGACAATAGCTGGTGAAGGTTGCTTAGTAATAGCATTGGATATTCAAGTGCGATTATTACGAGAATTTAGGGAATTGTATGTTGAGAGAATATGTGCTGATGCTCATCACCTACCCTTTCGTGAGAAGTCTATTGACTGTGTTCTTCTTATATCTTTATTGGAGCATCTTGAAAGACCTAAGCAGTGTATTAAAGAGCTTTACAAGATTCTGAGACCTGGCGGGATATCCATAGTACAATCACTAAATCTCCAATATATATTCGAGCCTCATAGTAAGTGGCCTTTACTATGGATTATGCCTAAAAGATACAGTCAAAAATATTCAGGCTGATAGGTTACGACTATGTAAACATGAGAGTTACAATAAAATATCTTCAAAAGACATTTCAGAAGATAGGCTTCATCTTAAGAAAGAAGATAAAAATCTATCACTTAAACATTATGAAACTATTTATTGAGGCTTCATGTTACATATTCATTTTTGAGAAAATCATTTAAGCTAAGAACATAAGTCTTTTAGAAGAAACTCATCTTTAACTCAACCCATTAAAACCTCTAGTAAATGAGCTAATTGGATTAATTATTGACCTCTAATATTCAACTAAATCTAAATGTATTAAGATTATGTTGAAGAAAACCATAAACTATCCTAATAAATTCAAGTTGAACAAACATATCTTACGATCTAATTTTCTCAACTCCATTTCATTCCAATTCTTCCAAGAGAAAAAACTCATAAACTAAAATTCGTCTTACAAATGTGGTGACGAATTTGGATTTCAGAACCTTTCTCATACGCTTGAATGAATTAGATTTAAAGGAATTTAGATCAATAGATGTTGCTAACAAGCTTGATCTCCCGAGATAATATGTTTCAAATCTTCTTAGAAGACTCTTCATGATGGGCTTTCTAAAAAGAAGAAGAGT
>NZ_JBTVBB010000036.1:0-5309 GCF_058356305.1 Candidatus Culexmicrobium sp. | reverse complement strand
TTGGTTCCCATGATAGTATGAGAAAGAAGCTTTCAGAAAGTCTTTTAACCCTAAAAAAGAAAAATTAGTATCGGGAACCCGATAAAGGGAATTGAAAGTTTACGTCTTGGCAAGAAGAACACCCCCTATTTTTTCTAAGGAACCAGATAAAGGGAATTGAAAGAGTTCTTCTTGCATTAAGGGATGTATGCTTGAGTATGCGGGAACCCGATAAAGGGAATTGAAAGTTGTATATTGAGAGGAAGTATTATGAGTTTGCTAGGAGTAGGGAACCCGATAAAGGGAATTGAAAGATTTTGGTTACATGGTCCATTAGGATTGGATGCCACTTGGGGAACCCGATAAAGGGAATTGAAAGATAATCATATACATCTGGTAATGTGGTATAGTCAATATCACTAGGAACCCGATAAAGGGAATTGAAAGTCTTTTGGATAACCTTCTTTTACAATTTTAGCTATAACTTGGAACCCGATAAAGGGAATTGAAAGCCTATTTGCTCTACTGTTTTTTCCTTGACGTATATTGGAACCCGATAAAGGGAATTGAAAGAGCAATTACAAACCTCAAATCAGTGCCCCATGGATATTCAAGGAACCCGATAAAGGGAATTGAAAGTTCATAGCTTTACATGGCAGGCCTACTAACCCGAGAAGAACTGAATCCGAATAATGAATTTGAGATGTTATGAGTTTGAGTTAATAACGTAAATTAAGAACACTATGTTAGTATTGCTTACTAAGCATTATGGATTTAAATGCTTTTTTACTAATGTATTTAGAATTTGGTGGTGTGGGTTATTGGTATGATTAGTAGAGATGAGGCATTAAACTTAATCAGGAAATATATTGAGAATGACAAGTTGATTAAACATATGTTAGCTGTTGAGGCTATAATGCGAAGGATTGCTGAGTATTTGAATGAAGATGCTGAATTATGGGGTTTAACTGGATTACTTCACGATTTAGATTATGAGTTAACTAATGGTGATTTAAATGTTCATGGATTAAGAACTATTGAAATTTTAAAGGACAAATTACCTGAGGAAGGACTTGAAGCCATTAAGTGTCATAACGAGAATTTGGGATTTGAAGCTAAAACCAAATTAGCTTTAGCATTGAGGGCTGCTGATCATGTATCTGGATTGATAATTGCAACTGCACTTGTAATGCCTAATAAGAAGCTTATAGAGGTTAAGGTCAAGAGTTTGAGGAAAAAGTTTAAACAGAAAGACTTTGCGAGAAGCGTTAATAGAAATAAAATTCTCTTATGCGAAAAGATTGGAATTGATTTAACTAAATTTCTAGAGTTAAGTTTAGCGGCTCTCAAGGAAATTGCAAGTGCTCTCGGATTATAAATCCATGTATTCTTTTCTAATAGTGATTCATTATCGACTTGATTATGCTTATATGATGCTACTCTAATATTTTGATTCGTAAAGAAGCATAAATAGGACGTAGACATTCAAGAAAGTAGCTAAGTTAACTGCCAAACATACTCATTCGAAATTTACTATCTTACTTTACTTTATCGATAATGGGGAATGGTTGATTGTGAGAATATATTAACAATCCTTTCGGTCTTTGAGGTCCGCTTTCATCATTAATTCAGCAAGGGAGACCTACAGTCATCCCAGGCTCAGTCAAGGACGCGGTCCACATAAAAGTTTTCGGCCCACTAGCGGGTCTTCATCGCCACTATTTTAATTGTCTCAGCAGAATTTAAGTTTTAATGTGATTCTTAAATTATTTCAATCAAATTGACGTTAGATGATGTTGTTGGTAAAAGATTTTATTTATCTTTAGGGAGAATGCTATTTTGATAAGAATGACATTTTATGAAAATTTTGCAAGTGCATTTTTAATTGAGGATAAAAGAGACTTTGATAGAGCAAAAAAGGCTTTTAATGATGGTGATTACCCACATGCTGTTTTTAATTTACAGTAATGTGTTGAAAAAGCTGTTAAGGCTATAGTTATTTTTGGCAGTATAATCTACCTTTGGAGGGGAAGAGATCTCGACATGTTAATAGTTATAGATAAACTTCATAGTCTTAGAGAGAAATTTAATATTGAATCTAAATTATCTGAAAATTTCAATAAAGAACTTCCACATCACTGCTTTGATATATACGTGTTTAGTGTGGAGGAATTTAAAAGAAACCTCATACCTGAAAGTTTCCTTTCTGGTCTTGCTCTAGGATACGAAGTTGTTTATGATGAATTAAATCTAGAAAATGAAATTTTAGGCTTCCTAGAAGATCTCTCGAAAGGAGAATATTTATTACATAATAGATGTGGAACTTGGAACTTAAGTTTTCATGCAAAAATAACTTATAGGCTAAAGCAGAGACAAAATAAGTCTAAAGCTTACTCACACAAACTCTAAGTTCATAAATGACTTCACAATCTAACTGTAAATTACAATAGTCTAAAAGCAAAGATTTAAATGACTAAGTAGAAAGATACGTCAATATTTATAGCTACAATCATACTTGTCACAGCAATTTATTTTTTAATATAATGTGAAATGTCTATGTTTCCTCCTGAGACTATTATAG
Organism: Candidatus Culexmicrobium sp.; assembly: GCF_058356305.1. NCBI lineage: Archaea > Thermoproteati > Candidatus Culexarchaeota > Candidatus Culexarchaeia > Candidatus Culexarchaeles > Candidatus Culexmicrobiaceae > Candidatus Culexmicrobium > Candidatus Culexmicrobium sp. The sequence continues at coordinate 2,749 of NZ_JBTVBB010000036.1, read as the reverse complement.
CTATTTTTGCTTTAGGAGATGTTTTTAGTTTGTTTTGTATTATTGCTGCTATTCCAACTACTCCTGATGGTTCAACTATTTGTTTTTCATTTTCTAGCGTCCATAGAACTGCATCTATCAGCTTATCATCATCTACAAGTATTATGTCGTCAACATACTTTAAGGCTATATTTAGGGTTATTGGAGAAATTTTACCTGCTAATCCATCTGCTATGCATGGTTCGACTGGGAGGTCGATTACTTTTCTTGCTTTGAAGCTTTCATACATTGTTTTTGCTCTGGTTGTTTGTACTCCTATAACCTTTATTTCGGGGTTTAATGCTTTAGCCCATATGGCTATTCCTGATATTAATCCTCCACCGCCTACTGGAACTAGTATTGTGTTTATTTCGGGTTTTTGTTCTAATATTTCATAGGCTATTGTTCCTTGACCTGCTATAACTTTATAGTCTTCATAGGATGAAATGTAGGTTAACTTTTGTTTATTTACTAGTTTTTTACAGTAGGCTTCTGCTTCATCATAATTTTCTCCTACAAGTATTACTTCAGCGCCTAGTTCTCTGCATCGATTAATTTTCTCTTTAGAGGCTTTTTTACTCATTACTATTTTTGCCTTTAATCCTAAGATTTGTGAGATATATGCAACTGCTATTCCATGATTTCCTGATGATGCAGTTATTATTCCTTTTTTCTTCTCTTTTTCGGATAGTTGGCTAATTGCATTGTATGCTCCTCTAACTTTAAATGACCTTGTCCTTTGAAGATTTTCTAATTTTAAGTATACTTCTCCATTTGAGATTTGACTCAGCTTTTGTGAGTATATGAGTGGAGTTTTATATGCTATTTCTTTTAATCGCTTCGCAGCCTTTAATATTTCAATTGCATTTAGCTTCATGTTTTTTAATCTGGATTTATTTCAAAAATACTTTTGTCTTCTCATCTAGTTTTAATTTCGTCATTCTATACGATTTGTTTCTTCAATAAATTAATATTGCATACTATTTTAGTATCTTTCCAGCTGATCTACAGATGCCTTGAGGCAATATGGGTTAAGTTGCTATGAAATTTCTTACAACTTGAAGTCAATTGCCTAAACCAGCTGGGAGATATACTATTTATCATTGCATGTTAACTCCACTATTATTTACATAGTTATTTGAAAGAGACATTTCTCTATTTAATTATACCTGAGAAGTCTGAGGGAACTTATATGGGTGTTTTAAGTGCTGCTTCAAAGGTAATTGGAATCACCTCCCCCTTAATTGCAGGTTTTATAGCATCTATTCATACTCAACCACCCTATGCTCTATCTGCCTTTCTAGTTATTTCTTCAATTGTTCTTTTCATTATAACGCCATATGAGCGTAAGTGATCCAGATTTATATTAGATATAATGTGAATGAGATTTATCTTCCATATAGATCGACTAATAGTGATACTATTATTGGCATAATTATTCCTGCCATGCTCGTAGATGTGAAGAACATGCCACAGGCTGTTCTTATAGCTTCTTTAGGAGTTGCTAATGCAGGTAGTGCACTTAGCATGAACATGATCATAGTATTTTAATTGCATTTTTCATTACCATATAAAGTCTTTTGTTTAAACCGCTTTCTTAGTCAGTTTTTACCTTATAAACTTTAAGTTAAAAATGTCTGGTAAATGTTAATGCTTTTCTAAATATTTCTTCTAGCATGTGTATGGTTAATCTCCCTGTATTTACGTTATGGGGGCTGGGGTGATAAGAGACTATAACGATGAACTTTAATTTATTATCTCGATAAATTTTAGCTGTAGCTCCGTGTTTAAATTTCTCGGCTTGTACATTGTAGCCTAATTTCCTGTAGGTTTTAAGTAAATTGATATATGCGATAGATCCAAGTGCAACTGCGACTTTTACATTTTCTAAAAGCATTATTTCTCTTGCTAAGAAATCTCTACAATTATCTAGCTCTTTCTTTAGAGGTTTATTTGCTGGTGGTGGACAACGCAAAACTGCTGTAATATAAGTGTCTTTGAGTTTCAGGTTATCATCCCTTGAATTTGAGTATGGATGGTTTGCAATTCCAACATTATATAGGGCTTTCATTAAGTTGTTTCCACTTTTATCACCAGTGAATACTCTTCCAGTTCTATTTCCACCATGGGCTGCTGGAGCTAAACCTACAATTAATATTCTTGCATTTTTGTCACCAAATCCAATGAGAGGTTTTGCCCAATACTTGCTTTTTCTAAATCTTTTTGGAGGATTTAGTGAAGCTTTTATTCTCCATTTAACCAATCTTTCACACTTCTTGCAATTGACAATGTCTCTTTCAAGTTTAGTCCATGAATCTTCATACTTCATGTTTCATCCTCTGAATAATAATGTTTAATTGTTAAGATATGTTCATTATCTCGTGAAGCTGTATGTACAAAATGTTAAAATTAATAGATAAGCTTAATTACAAGACAAAATTTATGCAGTAAGGAGAGTTCCTACAATTAAGTGGAGGCATTGATGTATTGGATTTTGAAGAGTTACTATTGATTCTTTCTGGAGGAAACATTCTACTATTGGCTCTTCTGGGCGGTTTGCTTACAACACTTTTTAATGCGTTAGGTGCCATTCCAGTTTTACTCTTTAAGAAACTGCCCGAGAAAATTAGTGATATAGGGTTGGGATTCGCTGCAGGGGTTATGCTTGCTGCAAGTTTTACAAGCTTAATTGCCCCGGGAATAGAATTGGGAGGAGTATCTCCTGTAATTG